>JBKOVX010000190.1:0-7797 GCA_046724115.1 Gemmatimonadota bacterium
TATCTGGACTGGAGACAACCTGCGGTAGACGCCCCAGGCGAATGCCAGCACGGCTAACGATTCGAGCGCCAGCAAAGCGGGCAAGAGCGTCGATGCACGGGACGGCATGTCGCGCATCATCTCTATCGCTCGCTCGTCGACCTCTTCGGCGCCCGGGAACTTCTCCAGCATCGAGCGCGAATCGGGGTCGTCAAGGCCTGCCTGGATCAGCTCGATCATACTCGACGTGCGCCGGGTGAGCGCCTCTCCCGCCGCGTGCTGGAACCTGGCAATTCCACTCGGCGAGGCGAGCGCGATCAGAAAACCGATGCCGATCGCGATACCAACCGCAGCAAGCGCCCTTGAAAAGAAGGGGGTTGAAGTTCCCCAAAGGCTTACCAGGCCGAAGGACGCGGCGAGAAGAACCGCCCAGCCGCGGGCCATCTGATCGTACTGGGTACCCGCCTCACCCGCGGGCTGCAGCAGAATCCAGACGGAGAAAGCAATCCAGATCACAGCCAACGCTGCCCGGCCACCGAATCTCCAGCCGACGATGGAGCACGCGGCAATGGCTGGTACCAGCAACAACAGCGTCTGCTGGATGGGAACGATGGCGATGAGGAAAGGCAGGAAGGGGCAAATCAGCAATGCCGCCAGCCCCCACAGCAGCGGCCACCACGATTGCTTGTGTCCTGTGTTCGTGGTGGCTTCCTCCATCTACGCCTGGTGACCGCGGATGTACGGTATGAGCGCGAGGAAGCGCGCCCGCTTGATCGCCGTCGCGAGCTGGCGCTGATGACGGGCGCAGACGCCGCTCAGGCGGGAGGGAAGGATCTTGCCCTGATCAGTGATGAAACGTCCGAGGGTGCGGTCGTCCTTGTAGTCGATCCAGCGAACGCGGCTCTCACAGAACGGGCAGCTCTTGGTAGGTCTTCTCATTTTCACTTAATCCTCGTCGTCGTCATCGTCGTCACGGCGCGTCGCGGCAGCCAGGTCTTCCTCGGACTGCGGCGGAGCGCCGACTTCGTGCTCGTGCAGCGTGATGAGGTAGCGGATGACACCGTCGTCGAGCTTCAGCGCTCTCTCGTACTCGGGGAGCGAAGTCGGCTCGGTCTCGAATTTGGACACGACGTAGTAGCCGTTGTCCTTGGCGCCGATGGAGTAGGCGAGCTGGCGCCTGCCCCAATGCGCAACTTCGGGCTGGGCCTTGGCGGCAAGGAGCCCGTGAAAGCGGTTGATTTTGTCTGAGATGGCGGCGTCTTCGAGCGTCGAGTCGAAGATGTAAACCGCCTCGTATGTGCGAGGCACTCGGCAATCCTCCTTTTGGTCGTAGTCCGCCTCCCGCTGGTTGCCTGAGCAGGAGGAAGGTTTGAGGGCCGAATTAACGGCCGTTGTGAGAGTAGAAGTCTAAGCTAGCTGGCTCGAGCAGGCAACGGCCGGAGCCCCTCCGAGACACGATTCGGCATCCTTGTTGCCGCGAATAGAACGCTTGGCCGCAGGCGAATCACACCGACTCGCATTTGTACGGGGCGTCAGCAAAATGGGAGGAAGAGTGCAGCGAATCACGAGAGAGGTT
Organism: Gemmatimonadota bacterium; assembly: GCA_046724115.1. GTDB lineage: Bacteria > Gemmatimonadota > Gemmatimonadetes > Gemmatimonadales > Gemmatimonadaceae > UBA4720. Next base: position 1,556 of record JBKOVX010000190.1, read on the forward strand.
GTAGCGATTTCAGCGCTTGTTGTGGCGGGGGCAGCGCTGAGCGGGTGCTCGAAGAAAGACAATTCAGCGACAGACACGTCAGCGGCAGCGATGGACACAACGTCCGCCATGACCGCGAGCTCTACTGCACCGGCGATGCAGGACACTGCAACGACTGCGACTACAACAACGAAATCGACGACCAAGAAATCCAGCGGAAAAACGGCGACCAAAAAGAAGACCTATTGAGGAGAATCCTGCGGGCGGACGCGATCCGCCCGCAGGGACCTACTGCTCGCCGCGCCCCTGCGGTCGTTGGCGCGAACCGAACTTTCTGTCCGGCGTGACCGACCTAGTTTGACTCCCGGCGCCATCCCGGAGGGTCACATGCGCAGAACAGTCGGAATAGCCGCTGGAATCATCGGAGCGGCCGCAATTCTGTTTGTCGTTGAAAGCTGCGGCGATAGCACCGCACCCAAGAACAAGACCTACATCGCGAACCTCATCGCAGCAAACGAGGGCGCCGGACACACCTCACCAGGTAGCGGAGTTACCACGTTCGTCGACCTCGGAAACGAAATTGATTGGACGATGAACCTGACGAACATGACGGCCGTCATCGCGTCGCATATCCACGGCCCAGCACCAGCCGGAACCAATGCGCCAGTGATCATCAACCTGTTCATTCCCAACGTTGCCACGGGAACGGTGAATGGTGAAGTCGCTCACGGCAGCATCACTAATGCGAACAACGCGAATGTCTCGCTTGACTCGCTCAGGGTTTTGTTCAACAACGGCAATGCATACGTCAACGTGCACACGACAGCGAACCCGGGTGGAGAGATCCGGGACCAGGTACACGCCCAGTAGGGCGCAAGCCTAGACGTTGAATCGGAAGAGGAGTACGTCGCCATCCTGAACGACGTACTCCTTTCCTTCTGATCTCACGGCGCCCTTCTCTCGGGCACCCTTCCATCCGTCATTGCCGACGAAGGAATCGTAGGAGACGGTCTCGGCGCGGATGAATCCGCGCTCGAAATCCGTGTGGATGACCGCGGCTGCCTTCGGCGCGGTGTCGCCGCGATGGATTGTCCACGCGCGGACCTCCTGCTCTCCAGCGGTGAAATAGGTTTCGAGACCGAGCAGCTTGTAGCCAGCGCGAATCAGTCGGTCGAGGCCCGCCGACTCGAGTCCGAGCGATGACAAAAAGTCGGCGCGATCTTCCGGCGGCAGCTCGGCCAGCTCCGCTTCGATCTTGGCGGAGAAGGGAACTATCTCAGCCTGCTCGCCGCTTTTCTTCACCGCATCTCGAAGTGCTTTGACGTGTGGCCCTTCGTCTCCCGACAGTTCCGCATCGCTGACGTTGGCCGCGTACAAAACCGGCTTGACCGTCAGCAGCGTCAGTGGCGCGAGCAGCGCTTTCTCGGCATCGCTGAGCCGAGCCTCCCAGAGTCCGCGACCTTCCTTTAGAAATCCGTACGCTTTTTCGAGCACCGGGAGCTCGGCTTGAGCCTCCTTGTCGCCGGTGCGCGCGGTGCGGCGGATCTTATCGAGCCTTTTCTCCAGCGTCGCGAGGTCCGCGATTGCCAGCTCGAACTCGATTACTTCGCGATCGCGCACCGGATCCACTGCACCCATGACGTGGGTCACGTCCGGATCCTCGAAGCAGCGCACGACGTGCACTATCGCGTCCGTCTCGCGGATGTTGGAGAGGAATTTGTTGCCGAGTCCTTCGCCCTCCGCCGCACCCTTCACCAGGCCGGCGATGTCGACGAACTGCACGGCAGCGGGAACCGTTTTCCTGGGGCGCACGATCTCGGTCAACTTGTCGAGTCGGGGATCTGGAACCTCGACCATCCCGACGTTCGGCTCGACGGTGCAGAACGGGTAATTCGCGGCTTCAGCTTTAGCAGCCGTGAGCGCGTTGAACAGCGTCGACTTACCGACGTTGGGGAGACCTACAATTCCTAGCTTTAACATGCGATGAAAGTAATCGGAAGCTGCAGCGGAACGGGTGCTGGCGGGAACCGCAAAAGAACGGGTGCGAGCAGTGAGAAGCGGTGTTCATAGTTCCCAGTTCACGACGTCCGGACGCCAGTAGCACCGTTTGCCGCACAGGCAGTGGCTTTCACGCCACAGAGGTAAGTCCGGACGTAGTGAGCTGACCGCCTGACAACTGCACCTCTGATTGCTCGCACCCGTTCAGTTTGCAGTGCTGCTGGCACCCGTTCAGTTGTCTTCCTCGGGAGCCGGCCGCCGGTTGTGCAGGTTCATCGCTTTCTCCACGCCGTCTTTCAACCACGTCTCGGCTGTAGCGGTGAGCTGCGGCATCAAATCGAGAATCTCCTCCCTCTCATCCCGCGCGAACGGCGCCAGCACGAAGTCAGCGAGATTCGGGTAGATCCCCTTCCTCTCCTCGCTCGGCCCGACACCTATTCGGAGCCGCGCATATTCCTGCGTACCCAGCGCGTGCTCGACGCTCTTGAGTCCGTTGTGTCCGCCGGCACTTCCGCGCGGCCGAATACGAATGCGACCGACCGGCAGCTGTACTTCGTCGACGACGATCAACAAATCCTTGGCGGGACTCCAGAACGGGCGTCGCACGAAGTTCTTGAGCGCCTGGCCGCTCAGATTCATGTAGGTCTGCGGCTTGACCAATCGAACTTTCGTACCGCCGACAGTTCCGTTGGCGACGTGCGATTCGGCGTCTTTTTTCCAGCCGTCAAAATGCCAAACGTCGGCGAGGTGGTCGATCAACCACCAGCCGACGTTGTGACGCGTCGCGGCGTACTCGCGGCCCGGGTTACCCAGCCCGACGATGACCTTCAAGACCTATCCAATAATTACTTCTTGGTGGGCTCGCTGCTTTCTTCTTCACCCTCTTCATCCGACGGACCCTTGCCAATGACCTCGGGCTCTGCCGCAGCTTCCGGTGCGCCCTCGACTGCCTCGGCGACAGGTGTCTCCTCGATCACGGCGCGCGGAGCGGCGACAACCGCAACCGACGTCTCGGGATCGTTCTGAACCTCGACGCCTTCGGGCAGCTTGATGTCGCTCACGTGCAGCGAATCGCCAATCACCATGTTGTTCACATCGAGCTCGACGTGATCGGGAATGTTCGACGGATCGACTTCGATCTCCAGCTCACGAAGCGTCTGGTCGAGCACCGCGCCCTCGAGCCGCACGCCCTCGGGAATTCCTATCAGCACGATCGGGATGCTCACCGTCACCTTCTCACCGGCGACGAGCGCCTGGAAATCGACGTGCAGGATCTGGCGCTTGATCGGATGACGCTGGATCTCGCGAATCAAGGTCTTCGAAGTATGACCATCGACCGTGACTTCGATGACAGTGCTCTCCGCCTGAATGTGGCTGAGCAGCTTATCAAGGTCGCGCGCATTCAGAGAGAGCGGCTGCGGCTTGATGTCGTGTCCGTAGATAACCGCGGGAACCTGTCCGCGACTGCGTAGCGAGCGGGCTGCGCCCTTTCCAGTGATGTCGCGAGCCGTCGCGCTAAATGAAACGATTGCCATGCCAGTTCATCCTCGGGGTGTGGTGACCATTCGCCACACCCGTTCAATAATGTCCAATACCGCGGCCGCAAATTCTTTCGCAGCCTGTTCGATTGCCTCAGCCATCGGCACTCCTATCCCTCGAACAGCGAGCTTACCGACTGCTCGCTGTGTATGTAGCGAATCGCCTTCGCCAGCAGCTCGCCGACCGACAACACGCACAACGTCGGAAACCTTTTCGCCGGCGGGATCATCACCGTATCCGTAACAGTGACTTCCTTGATCGGCGCCTTCGAGAGCCGCTCCACTGCCGGTCCTGAAAGAAGCGCGTGCGTTGCGCAGACGTACACATCGCGAGCGCCGAGATCCTTCAGAGCCTTTGCTGCTTCAGAGACCGTGCCCGCGGTGTCGATCATGTCGTCCGCCAGCAAGCAGTCTTTTCCTTCCACTTCACCGACGACGTTGACGACTTCAGACACATTGGCCTGCGGCCGTCGCTTGTCGATGATCGCGAGGGAGCCGTTGAGCCTCTTCGCGAATCCCCTCGCCATTTTCGCCGATCCAACATCCGGAGCGACGACGACGAGCTCGTGCAAACTCTTCTTTCTGTAGTGCGACACAAAAACCGGCGCCGCATACAGGTGATCCACAGGAACGTCGAAGAACCCCTGCAGCTGGTGCTGGTGAAAATCGACTCCAAGTACTCGATTGGCGCCGGCCGTCGTGATCATGTTCGCGAGCAGCTTGGCGCCAATTGCAACGCGAGGCTGGTCCTTGCGGTCCTGCCTCGAGTATCCGTAGTAGGGCATCACACACGTAATTCGAGCGGCTGACGCCCTGCGTGCCGCGTCGATCAGGAGCAGAAGCTCCATGATGTTGTCGGCCGGCGGATTCGTCGGCTGCACGATGAAGACGTCGTTTCCTCTGACGTTCTCATCGATCCGCACAAAGATCTCGCCGTCTGCAAACCGGTTGACCGAGATCTTGCAGAACGGAACATCCAGCGTTTGTGCTATCTCATCGCACAGTTCCGGGTTACCGGGCCCGGCGATGAGCTTGAAGCCATGAGCGGGTACGGACAATCCGTCCATGCAGCCTTGGAAGTTAAGTGGGCAAAGGACTTAGATCAATTGCCCCTGGTGGATTCGAACCACCATTACCGGATCCAAAGACCGATGTCCTGCCATTGGACGAAGGGGCAAGCGGGAAGCGAAAACTAGTCCAGAATCTCCACAGGGACAACGCTTTCGGATGTGCGCGTAACGATTCTTTTCGTGCCCCTCGGAACCGCCAGTCGCGGAGGCGCAGCTTTTTTCTCGAAGCCTCGCGTAGACACACCCGGGATCTTGAATACCGTCGATCCGGAGCCACTCATTCTATAGAACAGTCCGTACTGTTCCCCCCGACGGAGCAGCGCGTCGATCACCGGCCACCGAGGGCGGATCACCGTCTCGAAATCATTGACTGACAGTCGCGCCGCTGAATCCCAGTCCCCGAACATCTCGGCGGTGAGCTCCGGCGATGAGGTCGGTCGATCTCCCCGAGACTCGTCGAGCAGCCGATATGCTTCGCCAGTATCGATTCCGAAAGGAGGCAGAAAGAGGTGCGCGTCTCTCGCCGCGAGCGCGGGCATTGGCAGCAGTTTTTCGCCACGGCCCCATCCAATCGCCATCACGGAGTCACTCGCCAGAAAAGGAACGTCGGAGCCGAGTTGCAGAGCGAGCTCGCACAGGTCGTCCGACGAGAGCGGTTTCTCGGCGAGGGTGTTGAGGATGCGAAGCACTGCCGCTGCATCGGCGCTGCCACCACCCAAACCGCCGCCGATTGGAACCCTCTTCTTGATCACGATCTCGAACCCGTGGGGCCAGCCGGTTGCCTGGGAGTAAAGAGCGGCCGCACGGTACGCGAGGTTTTCCTGCTCCGGCTTGTCGCGCATCACGCCGCAGCGGAGCGTTCGGGCGTTCTCGCGAATGTGGACTCGGACATCGTCGCCCAGGTCGATGCGGAGAAATACCGTCTCGATCGAGTGGAAGCCGTCGGGCTCCTTACCGAGCACACGCAGCAAAAGGTTGATCTTTGCCTGCGCGAGGGTGCGCCCGCCGCGAAGGCTCATGACGCAGCGTCAGTCGAGGGTTGAAGCTCCCGCAAACTGAGCCCGAGTCGCGCGAAGTAGTACGCGCCGAGGGCCGTGATCGGGATGAACGAGAAGAGGTGATATCCAATCGCCCACGTGGCGGCCTGCTGCTGGCTGACACCGTAGACAGCGAGACCCTGCACCGACATGTACTCGAAGACTCCGAAGAAACCTGGCAGGGCGGGCACCGCCGTTCCCAACGCAATGAAAGCCTGGAGAAACAAGGCAGCGGAGAATGGCGCGGTGATTCCGACCGCCCTGAATGAAAGCCAGAATCCGAGCGCATTCACCAGCCAGTGCACGAGTGTCCAACCGAACACGGCAGCAAAGTGCCCGGGACTTCTCAATACGCTCAGTCCGTGGATGAACGTCTGCAGGACACGCCTTCCGCGCTCCTCGACGCTGGGCGATACGCGCCGTGCGAACAACTCGAACAGACGCAGCAGGTACGTTGGGAAGAACACGAGTCCATAGAGGCCGGCGACAAGAATGAAAACCAGGGCGGCGGCTCCGGCGGCAAACGAGGCGAGCGGACGACCGGCGAGCGTTTGATTTGTCGACAGCGCCGGATCCAATAGCGCGGTAGCTGCCAGCAACAGCAAGACGATTGCGTCGAA
>JBKOVX010000064.1:0-5185 GCA_046724115.1 Gemmatimonadota bacterium
GGGTTAACACATGGCGGCTTCTGTAGAAATTCTGTCGGCGATCCGCGAGTTGACGAACTCGAAGCAGATCGACCGCGCTGAATTGCACGGGCTTCTCGAGGATGGCATCAACGCCGCCCTCGCCAAGAAGCACGGGCCTACGGTGCAGGCTGAAGTCGATATCGACGAGAACAAGGGCGCGATTCGGATCGTGTTGCTGAAAACGGTGGTGGAAGAGGTCACCGATTCAGCCAGCCAGATCTCGCTCGAGGAAGCTCGTTACGAAGATCCCGACTTCCAGATCGGCGACCAGATGGAGATTCCCGTGGACTTCGCCGAGTTTGGACGCACCGCTGTCCAGGCGGCAAAGCAGCGGATCATTCAGCGCGTCCGCGAGGGCGAGCGCTCCAAGATTCGCGACGAGTTCTCGAGCAGAGTGGGAGACCTCCTCTCGGGAGAAGTCCAGCAGATCGAGCGGGGCAAGCTCGTCATCATGCTCAACAAGTTCCGCGAGGCGGAGGCGATCATCCCCTACCGCGAGCAGAACCACCGTGAGCACTTCCATCAGGGCGATCCAATTCGCGCCGTTCTCAAGCGCGTCGAGGAGACTCCCAAAGGGCCGCGCCTCGTCCTGAGCAGGGCCGATGCCTTGTTCGTCAAGGCGCTGTTCAAGCTCGAGGTCCCCGAGATCCAGCAGAATCTCGTCGAGATTCGCGCCAGCGCGCGCGAGGTCGGCAGCCGGACGAAGATTGCCGTCTTCTCGAGAGACGATTCGGTTGATCCCGTCGGCGCTTGCGTTGGCCTGAAGGGCTCTCGCGTCCAGGCCGTCGTGAACGAGCTGGGTGGCGAGCGCATCGACATCGTTCCCTGGTCGGCAGACCCGGAGCGCTTCGCCAAGCTGGCGCTGGCGCCGGCCCGGGTCGCGCGAGTGTTCAGCGATCCCGGCACCAAAACGATCCAGGCGATTGTCGATGAGGATCAGCTGTCGCTCGCCATCGGCCGCAACGGACAGAACGTTCGGCTCGCTTCAGAGCTCACCGAGTGGAAGATCGAGCTCTACTCCAGCCGTGAGTGGATGGAGCGCGGCAGTGATCAGCCGATCTTCGCGCCGCTTCCGACCGACGAACCGGTTTCTGGCGTCAATCCGCGCCTCGCGGATATCGAGGGAATGCAGCCGGCGACGGTTGCCGTCCTCGAGGAGGCGGGCTATCGGACGCTGGATGACATCATTGATCTCGAGCGCGAGGATTTCCTTCGCTTGCCCGGAATAGCGCCCGAAGAAGCGGACCGCTTGATGGCGATCATCAACGAGCTTACCACAGACGAAGCGCCGGAGACCGGTGAGGAAGCCGTCACCACAACCGAGGCTGACGCCGAGGCGAGCAGCGAGATGGCTTCCGAAGGTGGCGCGAGTACCGCCGACGAGGTAACACCCGACAGCGAAGGCGGTAAGCCGGAGTAGTTGCGTTGGACGCCGTGGTGCAGCGCAAACTTCTTGGCCTGATCGGTCTCGGAGTTCGCGGCCGCGGGGCGATAATTGGAGTTGAGCGGGTTAGGGAAGCGGCGAAGCGCGGCAAGGTGTATCTGGCTATTGCGGCGCCCGATGCTTCTCGCAACAGTTTGGATAAAGTGCTTCCTCTGCTCCATGCCAGAGGAATCACGGTCGTCGCTGGTCCGCCCGCGGCCGAACTTGGGTCGGCGGCTGGTCGAGAGACGGCCACGGTAATTGGTATTGTTGACAAAGGTCTCGCAAAGGGTATTCGGGCGCTCAGCCTGGATCCGATGCGGGATGTCCGTAAGGATGGGGAGGAGTTGGGTTGAGCAAGCTTCGAGTACACGATTTGGCGGGCGAATTTGGCGTTTCCAGCGACGAGGTGATCAATCTCCTTCGTCAGATGGACGTTCCGGTCCGCAGCCACCTCAGTCCGTTAAGCGACGATCAGGTCGCTCGTATCCGCGCCCGTTGGGAGCGCGAGAAGAGAGCGCGCGTTGCCGCGCCGCCAGCCGCTACCCGTCGTCGTCGCGGAACGGCTGCTGCTGCGCCCGCGCCTGAGCCCAAACCCGAAGTCGTTGCCTCCGCCGAAGGGTCGTCGGTCAGGCGTCGTCGTCGTGTCGCCCAAGAACCCGTCGCCGAAACAACGGCAGTCGAGCCAGTCGCCCCAGAGGTGAAGTCACCCGCTCCGGCAGCCGCACCCAGCGCACCGGCGCCGGCCGTCGCTGCGTCAGCTGCCGAGGCTCCGACAGTGGAGCGTCCGAGGCCGTCAGCTCCCTCCGCTTCTCGGCCCGCTCAACAGCCACCGGCCGCACAGCCAGCGCCAAGCGGACCGTCGCACGCCCAAGACCGTGGGGATAGCCGCGAGCGTCAGCGACCGCAGCCCGTTGTTCCGGGCGCGCCGCGTCCGCGTCCTATCGCCACTGGTGCCCCATTCACTCCGCCGCGACCCGTTGCATCGGCCGCACCTGGAGCCGGCACCGCGCCGACACGTCGTGAGGATCGTGGCGCTACGCGCGGCGGCGGTGAAGAACGCGGCGGACGCCGTGGCAAGAAGGGCAAACGTGGCGTCGACCAGGAAGCGGTGCAGGCCAACATTGGCAAGACGATGGCAACGATGCGCGGCCCGATTCGCCGCGGCGCTGCGCGTCGCGCTGAGGATGGCACCTATCGCGAGGAGCTCGCCGCACAACGTCAGGCCGAAGTCGAGCGCGAGAAGAAGACGGTTCGCGTCAACGAGTTCATCACCGTCAGCGAGCTGGCGCAGATCCTCAAGGTTCCAGCAGTCCAGATCGTCGGATTCGCATTCAAGAATCTGGGTCTGATGGTCACCATCAATCAGCGTCTTGATTTCGACCAGATCGAGTTGATCGCCGGGGAGTTCGGTTTCCAGGCGGTGAAGGAACAGGAGTACGCAGCGGATCTGAACACTGCTTCAGCAACTGAAGACACTGAGGAACAGCTGCAGCCTCGCCCGCCTGTCGTCACGATCATGGGTCACGTAGACCACGGCAAGACGTCGCTGCTCGACTACATCAGAAAGTCGAACGTCGTCGCCGGCGAGTCGGGCGGCATTACCCAGCACATCGGTGCGTACAACGTCTCGTTGCCGGGTGGAAAGCACATCACGTTCCTCGATACGCCCGGCCACGAAGCTTTCACCGCGATGCGCGCGCGTGGCGCTCAGGTGACGGACATCGTTGTCCTCGTCGTCGCCGCGGACGATCAGGTCATGCCTCAGACCATCGAGGCGATTTCGCACGCCAAGAACGCCGGAGTGCCGATAATCGTCGCGATCAACAAGATCGACGTGCCGGGTGCCAATCCAATGAAGGTGAAGCAGGACCTCCTTCAGCACGGAGTCGTGCTCGAGGAATTTGGTGGTACCGTGCTCTCGAGCGAGGTGTCGGCGAAGAAGGGAACGAACATCGATGCGCTGCTCGATCAGATTCTCCTCCAGGCGGAAATCCTTGATCTCAAGGCGAATCCGAATCGAAGCGCGACCGGCGCCGTCGTCGAAGCCCAGCTCGATCCCGGCAAGGGCGCAATCGCCACCATTCTCGTTCAGAACGGAACGCTGCGTGTCGGCGACGATTTCATTTGCGGCATGTACTCGGGTCGTGTGAGGGCGCTGCTCGACGAGCGCGGCCGCAACATCAAGGAAGCCGGCCCGGCCATTCCCGCGCAGGTGCTCGGTATCGGTGGCGTGCCGCAGGCGGGCGACCAGTTCGTCGTCGTCGAGGACGCGATGGAGTCGCGTGAAATTGCGCAGCGACGCCAGCGCCTCGATCGCGAGGCGAAGAGCCGCCGCACCGCCAAGGGCGTGGTCTCGCTCGAAGACTTCATGTCGCAGACCGCTCCGGGACAAAAGCGGACGCTTCGTATCGTCATCAAGGCGGACCAGGGCGGCCCGGCGGAAGCACTCGCCGACGCACTCGGACAGCTTTCCAACGACGAAGTCTCGGTTGATGTGATCCACCGCGGCGTCGGGGCGATTACCGAGAGTGACATTCTGCTCGCTCGTGCATCCGGCGCGATCATCGTCGGCTTCCACGTGAGGCCCGATAACAACGCCCGTGCCGCGGCAGAGCGTGAAGGCGTCGAGATCAAGCTGTACAAGATCATCTACGAGGCCGTGGAAGACGTACGCGCGGCGCTCGAGGGAATGCTCCGCCCCGAGGAGAAGGAAGTCGTACTCGGCGAAGCGGAGGTCCGCGAGCTGTTCAAGGTGCCGCGAATGGGAGTCATTGCCGGCTGCTCAGTACGCAGCGGTGTCATCAACCGTCAGGGCAGGGTGCGCGTAATACGCGATGGAGTCGAGATCTACGATGGAGCCATCGCATCGCTGCGCCGGTTCAAGGATGATGTGAAGGAAGTGCGCGAAGGCTTCGAGTGCGGCATCGGCGTCGAGAACTTCAACGACATCAAGGTGGGCGATGTGCTCGAGTGCTACCGGAAGGAGCAGGTCGCGCGCACGCTGACTTCAGCGGCGGGCGCTTCTGCGTAACACGCGTCGAGCGGACCGCGTCGCCGAAGCGGTCCGCGTCGAGGTAGCGACATTCCTCACTGAATCGGCAAAGGATCCGCGCATCGTCGGCTTCGTGACGGTCACGGGAGCGGAGGTCAGCCCCGACCTGCGTCACGCCCGGGTTTATGTTAGCGTCCTCGGCAGTGAGACCGAGAAGCAGGCGACCTTCGACGGCCTCGACAGCGTCGCCTCGTTTCTCCGCTCACGCGTCGCGCGGCAGCTCCAGTTGCGGGTCGCCCCGGAGATTCAGTTCAAGGAGGACGACACCATCGCCCGCGCGGCGCGCATTGAGTCACTCCTTGCAGACGTCAAGAAGCAGGATGCTTCTGCATCCCGTGGACGGGACGACGACTGACCGCAGCGACGACCCTTCGACTCCGGTCGAGGGACTGCTGCTCGTAGACAAGCCCGCCGGAATGACGTCGCACGACGTCGTCCAGAGCGTGCGCCGCATCTACGGCGAGCGAAGCATCGGCCATCTCGGAACGCTGGATCCATTCGCCACCGGTCTGCTCGTCTTGCTTCTTGGACGGGCAACACGCCTCGCGACATTCATCGAAACCGAGCCGAAAGTCTACGAGGCCGTCATCAAGTTCGGTGATGAAACTGACACGGATGACGCGACGGGAACGGTTATTCGCAGCGCGCCGGTGCCGAGCGAAAGCACGGTGAGATCCGCAGTGCGA
>JBKOVX010000107.1:0-7780 GCA_046724115.1 Gemmatimonadota bacterium
ATCACATCTGTAGTGAGCGCCACGTCGGGAATCGCCACCCGCAGGCGATCGACGCACTCGAAGTAACCCTCGCGGCTGTAGCGACGGAGCATCCGCTTCAGAGTACGCGTCGAACCCGACTGCATTGGCTGGTGGACGTGCTCACAGAACGCGTCGGTTTCTGCCATCGCGCGAATAACGCGCTCGCTGAAATCGTTCGGGTGAGGGCTGGTGAAACGCAGCCGCCTGATCCCGCGTACGCCACCAACGGCGCGCAACAAATGAGCAAAATCATGCTTCCCATCGAAATAGGAATTGACAGTCTGGCCGAGCAGGACGACTTCGGAAATCCCCGACGCGACCACGGCTTCCGTCTCGCGCACAACCTCTGCGAGTTGACGACTGCGCTCGGGTCCGCGAGTCGTCGGCACAATACAGTAGGTACACTTGTAATCGCATCCGCGCTGGACAGGAATCCACGCCTTGACTCCGTCAAATCGCCTCGGCGTGAAATCCTCATAGTGCTCCTCGAGATCGAACTCGACCGCGGTTGCTCTGACGCCAATACGGGCGCTCTCGATGAGCGACGGGAGATCTCGATAGCCGTCGGGACCGATGACGAGACTGACGTGCTTGACGCGATCCAGCAACTGCGATCCCAGCCGCTGCGCCATGCAACCGGTGACGCCGAGGACGGCGTCCCCTTTCATCTTGCTCTTGATCTCGCCGAGTCTGCCGATGACTCGCTGTTCGGCGTGATCACGGATCGCACAAGTGTTGATGAGAATCACGTCAGCGCCGTCTGGCTTCTCGACGGCCTCATACCCCGATGCCGTCAGCTTGCCGAGCATGAGCTCGGTGTCACTGACGTTCATCTGACAGCCGTAGGTCTCGATGTAGACGGTCGGACGCATCTGTGAAAGATAGGGACGAAGAAATCAACTGAACACTACCGGCTGCCGGCTAATCGCGGCCTGCGGATGGCTGCCGGCAGCTCTAGCGCGACGCGCTAACTGCGGTCTGCTGAATGGATGCGCTCGATGGCTCCAGAGCGAGCGGATCTGAGGGCAGCTCGATGTAGAACGAGCTGCCCTTCCCTTCCGCGCTCTTTACCCAGATGCGGCCGCCGTGCCTTTCCACGACCAGCTTGCAGAAGGTGAGACCGAGTCCGGAGCTGCGGGTGCGCGGAGTGCGCGGCATTTCCACCTGGCCGAATTTGCGGAAAATCACCTCGTGATACTCCGGAGGAATGCCGGGCCCGTTATCACTCACGGTAAAAAGGACGCCATGACCCGCCCGGCGTGCACTCAGGTCCAGATGAATGGGATGCGAGGAGTGCGTCACCGCGTTCTGAATGAGGTTCGAGAAAACGCGCTTGATGAGATTCTTGTCACCAGTGAAAATCGGCGCGTCGTCAGCGACCGAGACCGACGCTATAGTTTGTTCCTGCTGAAAACGGTGGCCCCACTCGTGGACGAGCTCGGCGAGCAACGCTCCCGGCGCAATCGGGGCGAGACTGAGCGAGATGTTGGCTTCCTCGATTCTGGCGACCTCAAGGATGTCATCGATCAGCGCCAATAGGTCCTCGGACTTTGTCTCGGCGTCACCGATCGCTGCCTTCTGCGGAATCGACACCTGACCGAAATCACCATCGGCCAGCATTTCGAGGGTCGCAAGGACGGACGTCAACGGAGTCTTGAGATCGTGGACGATCATCTTCATCAGATCGTCGCGGACCTTCTCGAGCTCGCGCAGCTTGCGCAGACTGTCCTCGAGCGCGTCGGTGGCGGCCTTCAGCTTCAACAGACTTCGTACTCTGGCGCCGAGTACCAATCGATTGTGGGGCTTGGTCAGGAAATCGTCGCCGCCCGCCTCGATGCCGCGGACGCGATCGCTCGTGTCGTTGAGTGCGGTGACGAATATCACGGGAATGCGCGACGTACGCGGATCGCGCTTGATGCGACGACATACCTCGAAACCCGTAGAGCGATCGTCAACACCGAGGTCGCCCGCCGGCATCGCAACATCGAGAATGCAGAGATCCGGATGCTTCTCGAACGCTGCTGCTACTGCCGACGGACCGTCGGACGCGGTGATCGTCGCGTAGCCGAGGCTGTTCAGTTGATCGAGAAGCAGCTCGACGTTAGCGGGAATATCGTCCGCGACGAGTATTACTTCGGGCCTTGCTTTGCCCGTTTCAGCCATGTCAGGGCGAAACCCTCAAACCGAAGCTCAGTATGAATCCGCGCTCCTTGATATCAGCCGCGGATCTGGCGGCGCGCTGAATCGAAAGGTCGAGGCTGGCACGTTCGCGAGTCAACGGCACGCCGAGTCCGGCGGCAAACGAAGTCTCCGAAACCTTTTCCGAATTCGCGCAGCTGGATCCGGGAGTCACCGGCAGCGTACAGGGCGCTTGATAGCCGAACGGAAGCGTGCGGAAACGCGCGCCAGCACGGACGGTGATGATCCGCGACATTAGACGCGGTCCACTCGCCTCGACGCCAACGCCGGTATCCCACGCGTCGTACGCCTTGATCCCGCTCGACGACAGCGATCCAAGCGAGCTCCACGCGTCGCGCGCGACTCGTGCCGAGAACACGGCGCCGGGAATCCCTTCGAAAGTCACCGATCCCGAGTAATGATCGGGGATGCGTCCGGTGCCAATCGTCGTGTCGTTCGCCTCGGCGCGCAGATTTCCACCCTTTCGTCCGCTGAAAGCAAAACCGATCGCCCGCGACGGGTGAAACTCGATGCCGGCCGAGGCTGCGAAGCCGACGTAGCTGATACGTTCACTTTGACCGGTGCTCGTATACTTGGCGCTGTCCGGGAAAAGCTGGGAAAAAGTGATCCGGTTGCTGCCGCTGAAGGCGTGCCCGCCAATGCCAATGCGGAATAGCGGGCTGTTCGACCAGGCGAGCGCCAGCCGCACATCGTCGATGCCGCCGAGAACCTTGTTCTTTTCCGTCAACGTCACTGTGTCCGTAGACGTGCCGACGGTCTGTACTCGCTTCAGACTGGTCTCCAGAGAGCGATCGAGAAACGTCGAGGTGCCAAGACCGAGCGTCCAGCTCTGGCCCATCGGCAGCACGCCTTCGATGATCGGGAAACGCGCGGTCATCGTGCTCGCCGAGCCGGATGGCGTCGTCACCTTTCTGAACTCGGGAGAGTACTGAAGAAACAGTGCGGAAGCCGCGACACCAGCAAGCGACGCCGGCGAAGTGAGGCTCAGTGCATCGAAGTCGGCGACCGCCCCTCCGGTGCCCTCGGCGCGGGCGCTGAACTGTCCGGGTGGGTATCCCAGACCCTGCAGGCTGATCGCGCCCTGAGCTCGCGCTGGGGACGCGAAGCAAAGAGCACTCAACGCTGCAAGAATGACACGAAACCGTCTGCGCATCTAGGGAAGCCCCAGCGGAATTTTGGAAGTGTAACTGATTCTGAGCCGGGGACGCAGTGCGGCGACGGCGTCTTCACTCGAGGAGAACCAGAGCTCGAGCGGTGCGATCCCTTCATCGACCGCCTTGAGTACGATGGCACGTGGCAGCGTGTCAGGCTGCTGTGTGCGCCAGAGAGTAAAAGCGTGTGCGAGTTCCACGTCGGTCTCTCCGGAATCGCCCGGTCGCAACGTGAGAGTGTCCGCCGAGATATTCGCGATGATCTGCGCGGCTTTCTGGGGATCGGTCACCACGCGACCCGCGAGGACGACCTGGGGAAGAACGCGTATGGTATCAGTCGGATCGAGTGAGTTATTGGAGAGCTGATTCAACAGAAGGGTCGCGCGAACCACCGTCGAAGAATCGATGATCGCCGAGGGAATGTCGAAGCGGAAATAGATTCTGCGCGGCGGGAGTCCGGCGGCCGCTAGCACTCCGGCGGGCGCGGCCGGCGGCGCCTTGGCAATGATCGTGTAGTCGGTGAGGTTTGCGGCGACGATCGGCTCACCAGCGGGCGTCTTCGAGAACTCACTGACGAGGATTGGTTTGGTAGCCGTGTCGGGTGTAGCTCGGAAAGACAAGATTGGCGCTACCAGGCCCTCCCTCGAGTAGAGGCGCATCTGAGAAGACGCGATTCCGGTTGCCCGAAGTCCAATGCGCACATTCCCGTTGTTCTGAATCTTGTCGAGCAGAAAGGAACTCGAGATGAAGTATTTGAGGGAGTCGGTCAGCTCAGCGCGGGCAAAAGTCTGCGACGAGATAAAGCGGTCCGGTCTGAAAAGCGCCAGCACGGCTGCGGTCGATGTGTCGTTCGCTGTCGTATCGACATCGTACGCCTCGATCGTTACCGGCTCGGCGCCCTTTATCGAAAGCGTATCGAGCTTGAAGAGAATGAAGGCGCTGTCGACAGTCTTGATTGCCTGGACGGTGTCCCCCGTAGGAGTGAACTTCTCCGGAAGCGAATCGAACCGGACGACGACGCGCGTGTCGAGAGTGTCACCGCGGTTGGCCAGCAATAATCCCGGCTCGGTTCCCAGTCCTGAAAGGGACTGGACTGTCGTGTCGACGACTACTGCTTCGATCGTGATGTTCTGGACATTACCACCGATCTGCGGGCAGAGAATCGGGCAGGCGCCCGAGCTGTCGAGGTTTTCCGAACACGAGAGAACTGCAACGTACAATGCCGCGCCCGCGAGCAGTCGCGGCAAAATTGACGAAAGCTTCACTACACTCTTCCACGTGAAGGGTTCAGCACGAAGGCGTGCGGAAGCAGCTCTTCCAACGTCCATGCCGCTTCCTTTCCATCGCGCGTGTAGCTGGAGATTTTGATGCTTGGCGCGAACTCGTTCAGGACCTGTCTGCACGCGCCGCACGGAGGAGTCGGCTCGCTGTCGTCCGTTGCGATTGCGATTTCGTCAAAATCAGTAAGCCCTTGTGAGACAGCAGAGGCGACCGCAAGGGTTTCCGCGCAAATCGCCAGCCCGTACGCGGAGTTCTCCATATTGCAGCCGGTGATGACCTCGCCGGTGCGCGTGCGCAACGCGGCGCCCACCCGGAAATTGGAGTAGGGAGCATAGGCGTTGTCGAGCGCGCGCATGGCGGCCTCCCGGAGGGAGGTCGGCTCTCTGGAATCCCGCTTCATCAGGCTACCAGCTCTGACAGAAACGATTTGCCGCGACCCCGGAATGAGAGGCCGAACCATTCCGCAACGGTCGCGCCGAGATCCGAAAATGTGTCGCGCTCACCCAGGTCGCGCGGAACCACTCTCACCCCACCGGCGAGCAGTGGGACGCACTCGCGCGCGTGATCCGTGGATGGAGTAGTGGGGTCATTGCCGTGGTCGGCTGTGATGAACAGCAGATCGTCCTCTTTCAGACTCGATGTGATGGATGGCAGAGCCGCGTCGAATTCGCGCAGCGCACCATAAAACCCCGCAACGTCGTTGCGGTGCCCGAATAGCTGGTCGAAATCTACTAGGTTGGCGAACAGGAACCCACTTTCCGCGCTCGAAAGCCACTCCGTGATCAGACGGATGCCTTCGGCATTGGACGCGGTGTGGCGCGCGCTGATCGATCGGCCGGCGAATAGATCGTCCACCTTGCCGACACCCGAGCGAGCGATTCCGGACTTCGCAAGCGCATCGAGCAGTGTCTCCGACGGCGGCTCGATGGAGTAGTCACGGCGATTCGCGGTGCGCTGGAAGTGGCCCGACGCTCTAGTGAAGGGACGCGCAATCACGCGCGACACGTCGTACGGCGGACGGAGCATCTTGCGCGCTATCTCGCACGCGCGGTAGAGCTCGGCCAGCGGAATCAGCTCCTCGTTGGCCGCGACCTGAAAGACGGAGTCGGCGGACGTGTAGACAATCCAGCTCCCGGTTCTCACCTGCTCGTCGCCGAACCGCTGGATCACTTCGGTTCCGCTCCCGACCACGTTGGCGATAACCCCGCGTTCGGTCTGACGAGAGAATTCGTCGATCACTGCTGGCGGAAATCCATCGGGGAAGGTCGGGAACGGCCGCTCGAGATGTATCCCGGCGATTTCCCAGTGTCCGGTTGTGCTGTCCTTTCCGGCCGACGCCGGCCGCATGCTACCCCACGCGCCAACGGAATCGCTCCTCGGACGGAGGCCTTCAAGCGGCTTGATGTTTCCGAGGCCGAGTTGCTCCAAACTCGGCAGGGCCAGGCCACCGGTCGCGCTGGCAACGTTGCCAAGGGTGTCGCTCCCGGCATCACCATAGTCCCGAGCGTCCGGAGCGGCTCCGATGCCGACACCGTCGAGAATGATGATCGCTGCGCGTTTCAGCTTCGGGGCTCCGTGTAGACTCGCTCGATTCGAGAGCGGAGACCTGTGAGCAACTCGTACGGCGACACGCCGGCGTGGTCCGCCACGCGCTCGACGGTCAATACGGTGTCCCCCGCCCTGCCGATCAGTGTTGCGATGTCGCCCACTTCGCATCGCACTGTGGTCACATCGATCATGGTCATGTCCATCGTCACTCTCCCGGCGATGGGTGCCAGCGTTCCCGCTACGAGAACCGAGCCGACTTCGCTCAGCGCTCTTGGATAGCCGTCCGCATACCCAATCGCCAGTGTGGCGATTCGCGCCGGCCTGTCGACGCGAAATGTCGCGTCGTAGCTCACAGTGTCGCCGGCCTCGAGATTCCGGATTTCCACGATTGGCGCCCGCAGGTTGACCACGTTTTCCGGTTGAATGGCCGCGGTGCGGCCGCTGCCAACACCGTAAAGAAAAATTCCCGGACGCACGAGATCCCACGCACTCCTGCCCTGCCGGGCGATAGCAGCGCTGTTCGCCGTGTGCAGCAGACGCGGCCGCGATGGAAGCGCCGCTATGGCTTCGCGGAATCGTGCTTCCTGGACCTCCATTGTCCCGTCTTCGAGCTCGGCAGAATGAAAGTGCGTGAACGCACCCTCGGGTAGCAGCAATTCGGCGAGATGCCTGACCGCACGCACCTCACGCCATGGAATCCCCGCGCGACTCATTCCGGTGTCGATCGATAAGTGCCAGGTGCCGCCTCCCGCCTTCTTCCACGCATCGATTTCAGCGGGGAAGCCGAGCGTCGGCGTCAGACGGGCCGATCGCGCTCGCTTGAGCTCGTCTTCGAGCAGAGGCGTGAAGATTACTACAGGCTTCGTCACTCCCAGTTGGCGAATCTCCTCCCCTTCGGCAATGGTCGCGACACCGTAGCCCCACGGGTTGAGGGGATCCAGCGCGCGCACGGCCGCTGCGACGCCGAGTCCGTAAGCGTCGGCCTTGATCATCGGCAGCAGCGGAACCCCCGCGCGCCGCGCCATCGCAGCCCCATTACGCTGCAACGCGCCCAGATCGATCTCGATCCGCGCGCGAGTCAGAGAGTGCTTCATTACCACTTGGAGTAAGTTGCGCGTAGTATATGCCCAACCAACAGCTGCTTCAATCGCAATCGCTGGCACATCATGGATAACGAGCCGACGCATTCACTCGACGATACCCTGGCGTTGATGCGTGACCTCCGCGCAAGGTGTGAGTGGGATGCTGCACAGACCCACGAATCACTGCGTCCTTACCTGATAGAAGAAGCTCACGAGCTGGACGACGCAATCCGCCTGGAGAACGCCAAGCTCGTTCGCGAAGAGCTCGGTGATGTTCTGCTGCAGGTTCTTTTTCATGCAGTACTCGCCGAAGAGCGCGGCGCATTCTCGTTCGCCGACGTCGCGCAGGGTCTCATCACCAAGATGAAGGGGCGCCATCCACATCTCTACGGCGAAGCGGCGAAGGAACCGTGGGAGAGGATGAAGTCGAGGCAGAGACAAAGCATCGCGGACGGACTTCCCTCGGGCCTTCCGGCGCTCCACCGCGCACATCGACTG
>JBKOVX010000357.1:0-5038 GCA_046724115.1 Gemmatimonadota bacterium
TGATCATACGGCGATTCTTCGAATCCTGTAGCCCCTTACGCTTGATGTAACCCCACAGTTTCTTGGTGACTTCAGTACGTGGCATCGCACCGCTACCAACTACGGCTGCGAGATCGCTGCTCGGCTGCATTGGCTTCATGAAGGCGGCGTTCGGCGTCCGCTTCTTCCCCGAGGATTTCCGGCGGCTCTTCCGACCGCCCTTCTTTGCTGCCTTTCTTCCGCTTGACCTCGATGACTTGCGGGAAGACTTCCGAGCCGAGGATTTCCTTCCGCCCCTCTTTTTCTTTGCCATCTTGTCTCCTGGTTTGGTGATCGGATGCGAGTTGTACAGGGTGAAACGCGGTCCGTCAGCGACGCAAACTATAGTCCTGCGAGGCGAAAGCAATAGGGAAAGCCGCGTTTTCCCCTATGAGAAACTCGCGATCTCCGAGGGAAAAATACCTTCCAACAGTCCGCAGTCCGAACGCTTGACCCTCAATTCCCGGCCCAGCTCTCCAGCATTTTCATCATTTTCACGTCGTACGGATCGGGCGAATCATCGTCGTCGGCGATCTCATAGTTTTGCTGGGGAGTCTCGAGAATGAGAGGGATATTGTCGCTGCGTCGGTCCTGCAACAGCCACTCGAACGGCTGCTTCCCAATGAGCCCGTCCCCTATGAGAACGTGGCGATCCTTGTTCGCTCCCAGCTCGCCGGCGCTGTCGTTCAAATGGAAGAATGAGGGAGGCTCGCCGATGACTTCCTCGAATTCGTCGAGGATCGCGGTGAAGGCATCCCTCGACGCAGTGAGGTCGTAGCCGGACGAGAAGAGGTGGCAGGTGTCGAGTCCGTAGCCGGTTCTCGCCCTCAGAGACCTGGGTACATGCGTGAGAATGTCACGAATCTCCTGCGCCGTCTTTCCCATCGTCTTCCCGGCGCCGGCCGTGTTCTCGACCAGCAGCCGCGTCCCCGAGTCGTGCGTCTCCAGCGCCACCGTGATTGCTTTGCCAATGCGCTTGGCCGAGTCCGCGCGATCACTGGTCAGCGCCGACCCCGGGTGAAAGCAGACTGAGCCGACGCCAAGCGTGCTCGATCTCTCCAGCTCCTTGGTCAACCCCGCGCTCGCCCGCGCCCATTTATCATCGTCGGGCGTCGCGACGCTCAGCACGTATGCCGCGTGCACGACGACGTTCGCCGGCTTGATCTTTGTTTTCGCCAGCGCCGTCTTGAAGCGAGCGACGCGCTCCGGCTTGATTGTGGACTTGTCGCCATAGAATTTCGGGATGGCGGTGAAGAGCTGCATGGCCGTCATGCCCGCGTTCCCGGCGCGCAGTACTGCCATCTGGATGCCGCCGTTCTCGATTGTGTGAGCTCCGATGAAGCGCGTCATGGCGGTGGTGGTTGTAATTACTCTACCGTACAGCCTGCGACAAGGAGTCGGGTGTTGCACCCGCGCGTACTGAGTTTGATAATAGAGAAGAATCCCCCGGTTGGACGATGAGAGCTCTGACTGCCTTCCCTCTGCTGGCAATCTGCCTGGTGTCGACTGCACTCGTTGCACAGGCAAATGCCGGCGCCGACATCCTGATGGGCCGGGTCACCGACCTGACCGGACGCCCCGTGGCCGACGCACAGGTCGGCGCGACGGCGCTCGGTTCCGGGTTGACTCGCTCGATCAGCACCGATGCCGAAGGCCGCTACAAGCTCTTTTTTCCAGCGCCGGCGCGCCAGTATGTCGTGCTCGCCAAGCGCATGGGATTCGCGCCGGTTCAGCGCACCATCACGCGTCGCACCGATGGACCAGAGGCGATGACGATCGACATGCAGCTGGGCGGAGCTCCGCTGGCGCTGTCGATGGTGGAGGTGAACGGCGAGTCCGGCGGCTCTCCACCACGGGGGAGCGAGTCGGGCTCGACGGTCGACTCGACGGTGCCGAATCCCGTCGCTGAGATCCTCGACCTCAAGGACACACTGCATCTGAGCGCCGTGCAGATCGTCGGGCTCACCGACGTCGCGGATACCCTGCAGACGAAGAACACGAAGATCTACAAGAACATTAGGACGCTGCTCGCCAAGTCTCAGGAATCCGGCGACGTCGGACAAATGGCGGGAAGCGTGGCGTTGATGCTGGAAGAAGCATCCCGAAACACCACCAGAGCGGTTACTGCCGCCGAGAAATTTCTGCTGCCGGAGCAATGGCAGCGCCTTCCATTGGCGATCAGAGATCTGGCGCAGAGCGTCAGCGTCAACTCGGCGCAACAGTAGTCGCTACTTCCAGATTCCTTCGCGGTGACCGACCCGATCGACATCCGGGGTCAGCCACCAGACTCCGATCCGATTTCCCTCGAGGGAGACCCACGGCCATATCGCACGAATTTCTTCCGGCGTGACCTGACCGCGCTGATCGAAGATGTGCCCGGTGGTGTGTGACAGGACGTAGCCGAGGCGCGGCGTCCCCGCGTTTGGATCCTCGAATACGACGACCACGCTATCCCCATGCCCAGAAACGCTCGCGCGCGCGGGATAGTTACCGTAGACCACAGGCACCGGAGAGTGAAACATCTTTCCCTCGTCCATCGAGTGCGCGAAGAACACGCCGGAGCCATCCGGCGTATCGATGAAGTAGGCCAGGTAGACATACTTGCTGGCAGAATCGTAGGAAATGCCCGGTCGCGGGCGACGGCATCCTCTGCCTCCCCTGTCGCGATCATCGACTTCCACCGGGACCTGCCAGCTGTGACCGGCATCTGGCGAACGCTGCATCGCCAGTACGCCGTTGCTGTCGCTCCGCACCGACCACCAGGCGCGAAACAAATCCCGACCACCGTAGGCGACAACGGTGCGAGTGCACGCGCCAGCGGTCCCCGGCACCTGGGGCAGATCCGCGTTCCGTGTCGCGCTGATGGCGATCGGATCGCCAAGTCGCGATTGACGGTAGGAGACATCGCTCCAATCGACTGGCTCGTTGACGCAGGCGGTGAGACCGAGCAACGCGAGCAGACAGCGCTTCATCATCGTTGACTTTACCCCGGTACACAGAGCGAGAGAAGCCCGAAAGGGGTCCGTTTTGAACCAGCGCGCCGTATCTTTCGATTGAGAAACGCCCGCCATTCAGGAGCTCTGGAATGTCCGCCCCTTCTACCATTCGACCGGCCCGATCCGGTTCGTCAACTACCCGCAAAGCCAAGCCGGCGAACGATGGCGCCGGTGAAACTGGCCGCGCACCCGATGCACCGGTGCGGCCTTTGACAGGATTCAACGGCAATCGTCGCGTACCAACCCCCGTCAACGAGCCCGTCAAGAGTTACGCACCCGGATCTCCCGAGAGAGAGGCACTCAAGGAACGGCTGGCGTCGATGTCGAACGAGCGTATCGACATTCCGCTGATCATCGGAGGAAAGGAAATCCGCACCGGTGAAACGAGCGACGCGGTGATGCCGCACAACCATCGTCACGTTCTCGCCACATGGCACCGCGCCGGCGAGGGGAACATCGACGACGCGATTCGCGCCTCGCAGGAAGCGGCGAAGGACTGGGCGAACTGGTCGTGGGAGGATCGTGCCGCTGTCTTCCTCAAAGCCGCCGAGCTGCTGACTACGACGTGGCGGCCGACGCTCAATGCAGCGACGATGCTCGGACAATCCAAGACCGCTTTCCAGGCGGAGATCGATTCGGCGTGCGAGCTGATCGACTTCTGGAGATTCAATCCGTTCTACGCGCAGAGCCTGTACGACGAGCAGCCGCTCAGCGATCGGACGATGTGGAATCAGCTCGACTACCGGCCGCTCGAGGGATTCGTGTATGCGGTGACGCCGTTCAACTTCACGTCGATCGCCGGCAATCTCCCGACCGCGCCGGCGCTGATGGGCAACACCGTGATCTGGAAGCCGGCGTCGAGCGCGATGCTGAGCGCGTACTACATCATGAAGCTGCTGGAGGAGGCAGGGCTGCCGCCGGGAGTGATCAACTTCGTTGCGGGTGACGCGGCTCTCATCTCCGACAAGCTGCTGGCGCATCGCGATCTGGCCGGCGTTCATTTCACCGGCAGCACCGCCGTCTTCAACAACATGTGGAAGACGATCGGCGCCAGCATGTCGCGCTACAAGTCTTATCCCCGAATCGTAGGTGAAACGGGAGGGAAGGATTTCATTGTTGCCCACGCGTCGGCCGATCCGGTGGCGCTCTCCGTAGCAATCGCCCGCGGCGGATTCGAGTACCAGGGACAGAAATGCTCGGCCGCGAGCAGAGTCTATGTACCAGAATCGATCTGGCCGGAGGTGCGCGATCGCACGGTCGCCATCATGCGGGACATTCGCATGGGCGATCCGACAGATTTCCGCAACTTCATGGGCGCTGTCATCGACAAGAGAGCGTTCAGCAAGATCAGAGAGTACATCGAGCACGGCCGCAAGAATGCTGACATCGTTTCCGGGGGCGTGGCCCGCGACGAGAATGGATACTTCATCGAGCCGACGCTGATCGAGACGAAGGATCCCGCTTACAGACTGCTATGCGAGGAAATCTTCGGGCCGGTGGTAACGGCTCACGTCTATCCTGACAAGAAGTGGGCGGACACGCTCAGGATCGTCGACGAGACCTCACCGTACGCGCTGACGGGAGCCGTGTTCAGCACCGATCGTCGCGCAGTTCGGGAAGCCGCGCTGGCACTGCGAAATGCGGCCGGCAACTTCTACATCAACGACAAGCCAACCGGCGCGGTGGTTGGCCAACAGCCGTTCGGCGGGGCGAGGGCGTCGGGGACGAACGATAAGGCGGGGTCGAAGCTCAATCTTGTGCGGTGGGTTAGTGCACGAAACATCAAAGAGACTTTTTCGCCGCCGAGAGATTACAAATATCCCTTTATGGCAGAGGAATAGGTCAAGGCGGGCCGTAGATCTTGGCGCGATCTGGCCTGGTTCAATACTAAAGCGGGCCGACGGCTTGGATCAGCGAAAGAGAAATCGGGTCAGATCGCCATGAACGCTGATCGCGGGAACGACCAGGACATTCCCCTTGTGAATTCGCAGGGCCGAATGGTCGTAGAAAACTCCAATCTCCGG
>JBKOVX010000415.1:0-3996 GCA_046724115.1 Gemmatimonadota bacterium
GTCAGCGGTTGATCGATCAAGGAGAATACGGTGACCAATTCAGTTTTCCATCCGGCCTCGAACGGCGAACCACCGGCTGCGACACCGGCGCGGTCCGCTGCACTCCTCATCGCCACCGACGGCACGTCTCAATCAGACGCCGCCGTAGCATTCGCCTATTTACTCTCGCTCAAAGACGAGTGCGACGTAATTGCGCTGACGGTTGTGGACCGCGCGCCGATTCCGTGGGGCGCGGTTGACGAGTCGGTGGTACGCGAGTACGAGCGCGGCCAGCTCCAGGCAGCGCAACGCAAGGCGACAGCCCAGATCGAGCGATTGGGAAACAGGAAGTGGAAAGTCGAAGTCCGGAGTGGCGATCCGGCCACCACCATCGCCGCGGTCGCCAGGGAATCCGGCGCCCGACTGTTGGTGGTCGGTCTCGGCGGACACGGCCCCGCGGCCCGATTCTTCGGCAACGAGACGGCGTTGCGTCTGATGCGAGTGAGCGAGACCCCTGTCCTGGCGGTCAGCAAGATGCGAGCGCTCCCCAAGAGCATCGCTGTCGCAATGGATTTCAGTGAAGCGAGCATCGAGGCAGCGCGACTGGCGATCGACATCGCCGCGCCCGGAGCGATCGTTACTCTCATCCACGTGGGTCCCTGGGAACGCAATGAATACGTCCCTGAACAATGGTTCAGGGACCACGAAGCTTACGTTGCCGGGCAGCTGAAGCGTGTCGCCGGATGGCTGGATCACCCAGATAGGTGTCGGATTCACCAAAGGATTGTCTATGGAAAGCCCGGCCCTTCGATCCTCGCCTGTGCTGAAGCCCTCGACTCGGATCTGATTGTCGCCGGAACCCACGGCCGTAGTTTCCTCGGTCGCGTTCTTGGCGGCGAGACGCTGGCGAAGCTGGTTCGCGGCGCGCACCGATCGTTGCTCGTTCTTCCGCACGCGGCTGCGTTCCAACGGCTCGAGCCACTCACTCGTGAGAACGGAGCGATGCAAAGTCCGCAGCCGCTCCCACTCGAAGCGACGAGCGGCGAGGGCTAGCATGTCCGCCCATCTTCGCGATCAGGTCCGCGACCGACGCTCTCGCCTCACGCCCACACCATCGCCAGCCGCGCGGCGCGGAAAAGCCGATTCACGCCGGCTATCCAACGTCCCGTCCTCGCCGCTCTTCGCCATCGCGGCGATCCTCCTCGGTGCTGTCGAGCAGTTGGTCTTCAATCTTCCTCAATTTGCTCACGCCCTCTGGACCATCGCGCTCATCGGCGTCGGCTTTCCAGTGGTATGGCGCACGCTTCTGGCCGCACGCAACGGCAATTACGCCACCGACCTCGTTGCCTCGCTCTCGATCGTAACCGCCGCTGTGATTGGTCAGCCGCTGGCCGGCCTGGTGATAGTGCTGATGCAGACGGGTGGTGAATCCTTGGAGCGGTTCGCGGAGCGACGTGCATCCGCCGCCGTGCGCGAGCTGGAAAACGCCGCGCCACGCATCGCCCATTTCTTCAGTAGCACCCACGGACTGATCGACATTCCGGTAGGTGAGCTGGATGTCGGTGACGTATTTCTTGTTCGACCGGGCGAGATGGTGCCGTGCGATGGTATTGTGCTGGGCGGGATCTCTGAGATCGACGCATCCCAGCTGACCGGCGAGGCGATACCCGTTCCCGCGCAGCAGGGGACGCGGGTGATGAGCGGTTCACTCAACGCTCACGGAGTGCTGAGCATCCGCGCCACCGCGTTGGCGGCGGAGAGCCAGTACTCGAAGATCGTCGAGCTGGTTCGCGAAGCGCAGGCTTCAAAGTCGCCGCTGCAACGCCTCGCCGACCGCTACGCGGTGTGGTTCACGCCGGCAACGCTGCTCATTTGCGTTGTCACGTTCGCGTTCACCAGAAGCTGGACGAATGTCCTGTCCGTGCTGGTGGTCGCGACTCCCTGTCCGCTCATTCTGGCGACGCCGGTCGCGCTCATCGGCGGGATCAACCGTGCCGCACGACAAAAGATCGTCATGCGTCATGGCGCGGCGCTCGAGATGCTGAGCGAAGCAACGCTCGCCGTATTCGACAAAACGGGCACGCTCACCATTGGCAAGCCGGCAGTGAAACAGGTGATCGCTTTGCCAGGTTTCACGGAGCGCGAAGTGCTCCGGAAAGCTGGCGCGGTTGAGCACGGCTCCAGTCACCTTTTGGCCCGGGTCGTTACCGAGGAGGCCGAGCGGAAATTTGGGAATCTCCCGCAAGCAAGACAGCATCGCGAGTGGCCGGGCGAAGGACTCACCGGCGTGATCGGCGATACCGAAATAGTAGTCGGCAGCCGCGCTTTCGTGGCGCGGCATGCGACGACATCACTGGACGTCCTGGACGCGGCCGAAGGTGGGGATGCCGGTCTCCGCGCATACGTTCTCATTGGCGGACAGCCCGCCGGAATAATCGAGTACGCTGATTCATTGCGTCCGGAGCTGAAAGGCTTTCTCGCGCGGCTCGCCCAGCTCGGGCTTTCCAGAACGGTCCTGCTGTCGGGAGATCGACTTGCCAACGCGAAGTCTGTTGGTCTCGCCGCTGGAATACGGGAAGTTCACGGCGAGCTGCTGCCAGCGGAGAAAGCGACGCTGGTGTCGCGTTTCCGCGCTCGCGGTGACGTGGTGATGATGGTCGGAGACGGAACCAACGACGCGCCGGCGCTGTCGGCCGCGGATGTCGGAGTCGCCCTGGCGGGACACGGCGGTGGGGTCACTTCCGAAGCGGCAGACGTCGTGGTTCTGGTAGATGACCTGGCAAAGGTTGGCGAAGCAGTGGCGATCAGCCGGAGGACGATGCGACTGGCGCGACAAAGCATTGTGACGGGATTGGCTCTGAGCGCTGTGGCGATGATCTTCGCCGCCTACGGCTTCATTGCACCAACCCAGGGAGCGCTCCTTCAGGAGGCAATCGACGTTGCGGTAATCATGAACGCATTACGCGCGAGCTGGTCGTGACAGACGGACCCGGGCGTGCATTGGGAGGAAAGATGTACAAGGTCATCATGGCACCAACCGAAGGCTCGGACAGCGAGAGGACCGCGATCTCGGTTGCAGTCAAACTTGCGCAGCGGTTCGACGCCGATCTTTGTCTCGTGCGCGTGGAGACGGCACCGCTGGTCATCGAAAACGTACCGCGTCCGCCGGTACTGGAGATAACGGAGCAAACACTGCGCGAGGAGCGACTCGCCCGGCTGCGCAAGCTCGAAGCGCTCGGGGCCGAGTGCCGGGCAACCGGCGACATCCGCGTCAAGGTTGCCCTCGAGGAAGGACCGGTGGCCCCGACGCTCAGAGACTACGCAAAGGAATTCGGCGTCGATCTCATCGTCATGTCCAGTCACTCTCGTGGGGGATTGAAGCGCATGGCGCTCGGCAGCGTCACAGACTATCTCATTCGCCACACCAACGTTCCCGTGCTGGTTGTTAGACAGGGGGCGCCGTTCATAGCCGACACACCCCAGGAAACTGTCAGCCGGATAGTCGTTCCCCTGGATGGCTCGGCGCTGGCCGAGCAGATTCTGCCAGCGGTCGCCAGCCTGGCTCTGCGGCTGAACGCAACCGTGAGCCTGTTGCAGGTTTTGACTCCCGATACATATTCGCAGAAGCAGATAATGCAGCCGGGTCTGCCCTGGTGGGACCAGGACATCGCAGATGCCGACGCCTACCTGACACGTGCCGCCAGCTATTTGAGCGAAGAAGGGATCGTGGTGAACAAGGACGTAATTCTCAGCGACGAGGTGGCCACTGCGATTCTCGACTACGCGGCGCGTACTAGAACCGATCTCATCGCCATCGCCACGAGTGGGCTGGGCGGATTGAATCGCTTCGTCTTCGGAACCGTCGCTGACGAAGTCACGCGCAAAGCGCCGACGTCGCTCCTCGTATTCCATCCACGCGCCGACATTCCCAGCGCGAAGGTGCCGACGACGTCCGAGGCGTCTGCGCCGGTGGGTTTGTAAATGCCAGGCCCAGGCAGGTCGGAGCGCGAAGGGCGA
>JBKOVX010000207.1:0-2793 GCA_046724115.1 Gemmatimonadota bacterium
GCGGCCAGCTCCAGAGCGTAGAGAATGTTGCCGAGGTAGAGCTGAGCGATCCCGGCGACGGTCTCGCTTTCGTCACCCATGCGTGCGAGCTGGGGGGATCGGAGTTACTTCGCGATCGGTGTTGGTGGCCTCTTCGCCCAGCACCCGAACGACTACCGCCGTGATGTTGTCGTTGCCGCCGTTGACGTTTGCTTCCTGTATCAGCGCATCGACGATGCGTTCCGGCTTGGCGCGTGAGAGCAGGAGTTGTTGGATTCGGCGGTCATCGACCATCCCGGTCAAACCGTCGCTGGCGAGAAGGAACGCATCACCGACCTGTGCGTCGCCGTCGAATACGTCGGGATCGATCTCGTCCGCCATCCCAATGCAGCGAGTGATGACGTTGCTCTGTGGATGCCGTCTCGCCTGCTCGGGTGTCAGCAACCCAGCGTCGACCTGCTCCTGAACGAGCGAGTGATCCTTCGTGAGCTGACGCATTTCTCCGTTGCGAACGAGGTAGATGCGTGAATCGCCGACGTGTCCGACGAGATACCGCGTCTCCGAGAGCAGCAGCGCCGAGACGGTACTTCCCATGCCCAGCTTGTCCCGCTCGGTGCGGGTCCGCTCGTAGACGGCGCGGTTCGCATCCCGGAGCGCTCGTGATACCCGTTCGTGGGCGTCGCTGCCGCCGAGATCGTTCAGATCCGAGAGCTCGTGGCTGACCATCTCGACGGCCATTTCGCTGGCGACTTCGCCGGCCGCGTGTCCACCCATGCCGTCCGCGACGATGAAGAGCCCGCGGTAAGCATTGGCGGAAGCGTGAAGCGAGTCCTCATTTCCCTTTCGAATCCGGCCGACGTCAGTGCGGGCCGCAACGGCGAGGTGCACTAGCGGTTGCTCATGCGAATGGACTAGCGGTTGGGTGAAAACGATTGACGGGGATGACCCTTCTTGCCTCAAACTACGGAGGCGGGAAAAGAGCGGCAAGAATCACCCTGCTCGTTGCAAGAGGGGCTCGGAGTCTCCCGCCTGAAGTCGCCACAGCGTGCTATAGAGGCCGCCCCTCTCCAGCAGCTGACGATGCGTGCCGCGCTCCGCGACTTCACCGTGGTGGAGCACCAGGATCATGTCGGCGTTGGCGATGGTGCTCAGGCGATGCGCCACCGCGATGGTCGTTCTCCCGGCGACCAGAACGCCTAGCGCGGCGTGAATCTCCGCTTCGATCTCGCTGTCGACGGCGCTCGTCGCCTCGTCGAGGAGAAGCAGCGGAGCATTCGCGGCGATCGCACGCGCAAACGACATCAACTGGCGCTCGCCGACGCTGATCGATGCTCCGCGCTCGCCGAGCACCTGACCGTACCCGTGGGGAAAGCCACGAATGATTCGATCCGCTCCCACTTTCGTGGCGGCGCGAACTACATCTTCATCGGTAAGTGGATTAGACAGGCGGATGTTGGTCGCTATGTCGCCGGCGAACAGAAAGATGTCCTGTTGGACGTAGCCGATCAGAGAGCGTAGCTCCTCGAGGGGCATGGTACGAATGTCCACACCATTGATTGTTATCCTGCCACGCTGCGGATCGTAGAAACGCATCAGGAGATTGACGATCGTAGTCTTGCCCGCGCCTGTATGGCCGACGAGGGCCAGAGTTTCGCCAGGACGCGCGGTAAAGCTGACGCCCTTGAGCACCCATTCCACCGGTGATGCTTCTGGCTCGGCGCCCGCCTTCTTCTTCGCCAGGTGAGCGAGATCGTAGGCAAACCAGACATCCTCGAAATTGACTTCGATTCCTCCTTCTTTATTCCCGATTCCGACTCGCTCGACGCGATCGGGCACGCTGGGCACGGTATCGAGCAGAGTGAAGATCCGTTCCGAGCTCGCCATCGCCGTCTGCAGAATGTTGTATTTCTCGGAGAGATCCTGAAGCGGCTGAAAAAAGCGGCGCACCAGTTGGAGGAACGCCGCCACGGTGCCGACGCTCAGCAGGTTGGCGTGGACGCGCGATGCGCCGGCGACGATCAGGATCGCGAGCGCGATCGACGTCAGCAGCTCGATCGCCGGAAAGTAGAGCGCGTAGATCGTGATCGATTTTAGCTGCGCATCGAGGTGGGATCGATTCAGCTCGTCGAAGCGGTTCGCTTCGCGCTTCTCCTGCCCGAACAGCTGCACGATTCGCATCCCGGTCAGGCGTTCCTGCAGGAACGAGTTGATGCGCGCGATCCTGACGCGGATCTCGCGGTACGTCTCTCTCACGCCTTTGCGAAAGAGACCCGACACCATCACCACGAACGGAATTACCGCGAACGACCACAGGGCCAGACGCCAATCCATGATCAGCATCGCCACGGCGATTGCCACCAGTGTGAAAAGATCGCCAAGCCCCGCGACAACGCCCGCCGTGAAAAGCTCGTTCAGTGTCTCGACATCCGCCGTCACTCGCGTGATCAAACGTCCGACGGGGTTGCGATCGAAATACGAGACGGAGAGACGCTGGAGGTGCCGGAAAATCTCCATTCGGAGGTCGCGCATCACTCGCTGTCCGAGCAGACTCGTCAGCCAGGTCTGCAAGTATGACGTGATGAACTCCGTCACCAGCGCCAGGAAAAAGAGGCCGGTACAGATGGCGACGATTCTGACATCGTGCGCGGGAACCGCAACGTCGATCACCCTGCGCGTCAGCAATGGACCAACCACTTGGATTCCACCTTCGACGCAGAGCAACGCAAACGCCCCGTACATGAGGGCGTGGTACGGTCGCGCATAAACGAGCAGACGACTCATCAGCTTTCTGTCGTACGCCTTGCCGAGTATGTC
>JBKOVX010000237.1:0-2011 GCA_046724115.1 Gemmatimonadota bacterium
GTGCATGCCGCCGCGCGGGGTCGAGCATCGCGCCGAGCAATCCGCCTTGTTGGCAGGCATCGTCCACGACCGGAGCACAGATCCTCGCTACGGCGAGCTCCTCGAGATAGTCGAGGGAGCATCTCTGCTCGCCGATCCCGACAGTCCACACTCCGTAAATGTCCGCGAGCTGCGTCGTGAATACGACCGGGAGCGGAAGCTGCCTCGACGGCTGGTCGAAGAATCGGCGCGGGTAACCGCGCTCGCGTCGCAGCTGTGGGCCGAGGCGCGAAAACAGAACGACTTCAAGAAGTTTGCGCCGTGGCTGGACCGGATCTTTGCGCTGTCGCGTGAGGAGGCAGACGCCGTCGGCCACAACGGTACCCGGTACGATGCGCTACTGGACGACTACGAGCCGGGGATGACGACGGCGCAGGTGTCGCAGTTGTTCACGCGTCTCAAGGCGGAGCTCTCGCCGCTGGTAGATAAACTGCGCGGTCAACGCGGTCGAGCGCGCTCCAGCCTGCTGGCGCGTGAGTTCCCCCTGAATCGACAGCGACTTTTTGGCGAAAGTGTAGCCAGTGCACTCGGATTCGATCTGCAGTCAGGCCGTCTCGACCCGGCGCACCATCCATTCTGTACGCAGATCGGGCCCGGAGATGTCCGCATCGGTCTCAGATATCACAGTAGCGACTTTTCCCGCGGGATTCTTGGATTGCTGCACGAAGTCGGACACGCTTTGTACGATCAGGGCCTCGATGCGGCGTATTATGGCACGCCAATGGGCGAGGCGGCATCGCTGGGCATCCACGAGTCTCAGTCGAGATTATGGGAAAACCTCGTCGGTCGGAGCGAAGGTTTTTGGCGATACTTCTATCCGCAGCTGCAGCGCACCTTCCAGAAGGCGCTGCGCGGAGTTTCACTCGCGCGCTTCCGCGCCGCTCTCAATCGAGTAGATCCGGGCGTCATTCGCACCGCGGCTGACGAAGTCACCTACAATTTTCACATCATGATCAGGTTCGAGCTCGAGCAATCCTTGCTCGACGGCGCTTTTCACGCCATCGATCTGCCGCAGGCGTGGAGTGAGTTATACGCTCGCTACCTCGGTGTCACGCCGAAGAACGACCGGATGGGATGTCTGCAGGATGGTCACTGGTCGGAAGGTTTGATTGGTTATTTCCCCACCTACACTCTGGGGAATGTCTACGGCGCGCAGCTATTCGCAGCCGCCGGGCGGAAGCTCGGATCCCTCGATGAGGCCTTCTCGGCGGGAGATTTCCGCAGCCTGCGCGACTGGCTCGTGGAAAACGTTCATCGCCATGGCCAGCGTTACACTCCGGCTGCGATCGTTGAACGCGCGACCGGCCATCCCCCGGATGCGTCCGCTCTTATCGAGAGCTTGTCGAGTCGGTACCTCGGTCAGTCCTGAACGGATTCAATAAGAGACGCGGACCTAAGAATCCCTTTCAACACCGGCCGGACACGAGTAGCAAGCTCAGGGTTGCACGAGCTTCTGCAGATCTCTCCACTTGATGAGAATGACCTTGTTATCCTGCAGCGCCTTCTTGAACTCGGGGCTGTTCACCACGTCGTAATCGCGCTGCCGCCACGCCGATCCCCACCCCTCGTAGTTCACAGTCACGGCCCGCAGCTCGGCGTCGTCATGTCCTAAATGGACGATGATTTCCGTGAGGCCTGGTTTCAGATTGGCGATCGCGTTCAGGTAGAACTCCTTCCATTTGTCCGGCGTAACGCTCGGGAACGCCTGGATCAAGGCGTCGAGCGGAATGTCGTTTGGCGCAAGTGGCATCGGCGCTTCGCCGAACGGATTGCTTCTGAGAGCGAGAAACGGGAGGTGATATTCGTGCGCGAGTTTCACATACGTGGCGAGAAGCGCCGGCGTCGTGAACAACGAGCCCATGTGGCTATCGAGATGCGTCGGACGAATCCCCAACGCCATCGCCCGCTGAATCTGCGCGCGCAGCTCGAGCTCGATTTCCTCTTGCTTTGCCCTCACGGCGACGACGCTATC
>JBKOVX010000430.1:0-5371 GCA_046724115.1 Gemmatimonadota bacterium
CACGGCGCGGGAAGGCCGACGACCAAGCTGATCGACGAGGCAGCAGATAGATTTGCGTTCCTGGTGAAGGAGCTGCACATGAACCCCACACTCCAGTAGATGGAGACATTTCTCTCGGGCGCGGACGCGGTACTGGCGATACTGCGTACCGTGCTCTTGTCCGTGGCAGTCGTGTTCGGCGTGATCTGCGTCCTCGACTGGGCGGTCCGCACCAGAAAAATCAGCCCCTTCAACGCCGTGGCGCGGTTCTGTCGCTCGACGGTAGATCCGATCATCGCGCCCATCGAGCGGCGAGTGGTGCGAGCCGGCGGGACCCCAGCATCGGCGGCGCTGTGGGCGCTGGTGGCGGTGGTGGTGGGCGGGATTCTGCTCCTGACCCTGCTCGACATCATCCGCCTCGAGGTGGTGCGGTCGATCATCGCCAGTCAGGAAGGATCAGCCGGCATCTTCCATCTGCTGGTGAGCTGGACGTTCACGATCCTCAAGGCGGCGATCGTGGTGCGCGTGATCAGCTCATGGCTGCCGATCTCTCCGCTTTCGCCCTGGGTGCGCTGGAGTTATCAGCTGAGCGAGCCGGTCCTGCAGCCGCTGCGCCGCATTGTTCCCGTGCTCGGCGGCCTCGACATCACGCCGATCGTTGCGTACATCCTCCTCAACATCGTCGAGTCACTGCTCTTCAGATTGATGTGAACGCCTTTGCCAGACGCGCGGGTGATTGTGTTCGCCTCTCGATTCGTCTGCAGCCGCGCTCATCAAGAAACGAAATCGCGGGATTGCAGGGCGATCATCTGAAGATTCGCGTCACGGCTCCGCCAGTGGAGGGAATGGCGAACGAAGCCTTGATCGAGTTTCTTTCCGAGTCGCTGAAAATCTCGCGGCGCAATGTGTGCATCGTGTCCGGCCACTCTTCGCGCAACAAAATTGTCGAGGTGTGCGGAGTAGAACTGGAAGCGGTTCAACGCCTGGCTGACTGAGGTAAAACCCGTAGTGGCAAAAGTGATTCTGGTTGGTGCCGACGTCGCCCTGTTGGAGGGGCTGGCACAGACGCTCATTGGTTTCGGACACGAAGTGTTGTTTGCGGCGACGATTGGAGAAGTAGCAGGAGCACTCAACGAAGATGAGCCCGCGATAGCTGTCGTCTCGTCGGAGTCTCTCGAAAACGAAGAGGTCGGTGCGACATTGCCCATCACTCCCGGTGGCGCGTTCATCGTTTACGGAAAGTCGCACGCCGACAAGCCTTTTCTTACGACCAAGCTGCAGCGATTGACGCTGGCGTATCTCGTCCTGCCGCTGGAGCGGATGCGACTCCTCGCCCTCGTACAGTCTTTCGATTCGCGGACTCGGACCAGGGGACGCACCATCCGCGACGATTTCGGAGACGAGTTTCAACCAGAGTTCTGATGCGGGTAGCGAGGCAAGGCACCTGAAGACCTCAGGCGAGAATCCCGAACGCATCGAAGAAATCATTGACGCCGGCTGGCGCCTCGTCTCGGCGACGACCGGCTACCTCTCGGAGCGCGAAGCTCGCTTGGTGATGGCCGCCGCGGCGTTGTCGCCGGCGCGGGGGAAGAATCTCGAGATCGGCAGCTTCAAGGGGCGATCGACGGTTGGCATCGCCTACGTCACGCGCGAGCTGGGATTGGGGAAAGTCGTGGCAGTCGATCCCCACACTTCGCCGGCGAGTACAGATCCCGATTTGCGGAGCCGCGGTCAGACCACTTCATACGATGACTTCGTCGCCAACCTGCGGGCCGCCGGCGTTCTCGATCAGGTCGAGATCAGACGCGCGTATTCGCACGACCTCGCGCGCGAGTGGAGTGATCCGCTCCGCTTTCTCTGGATCGACGGCGATCACACTTACGAAGGCGCGAAAGCGGATCTCGAGATGTTCAAGCCCTTCCTTGCCGACGGTGCCATCGTAGCGATGCACGATGTGCTCGGCACTTTCGAAGGCGCGCTGAGGGTCTACGTCGAGGAGGTGCTCGACAGCGACGACTTCGGTCCGGCAGGATTCAGCGGATCAATTGGTTGGGCGCAATTTCGACCGCGAGACGGAGCCCGATTCCGTTGGCGGAGACGGCTGCTGGCCATTCCGGCGCGGAGGCTGATTCCAGTCGCACGTCAAGCTGATAAAGGACTGCATGGCTGGAATAAATTCCTGTATAAATTCTGGCGGCCGCTGGCCCCTCATGGGGATGTAAGCGTAAACCGATTGGCAAAAGACTTGAGGACTGCGGATTGAGGCGTTCGAACCAACTAATCAGTCCGGAGTTCGGACTAATTGAGGAGTCCGGACCTAGTGCGGAGTGCGGACAACCGAGGACTTATTGCGGACTCTCGAGGAAGTAGCGGTTGTTCGGAAATCCTCAGTCTGTCCGCAACCCTCAATTAGTCCGCACTTCGGAGCTCTGGCAGTTTGGTCCGCTCCCCTCAATCCGCAGTCGACCACGCAATCCTTGCCGCAAACTCTCCCACCCACTACTATAGTGAAGGCGACAACAGAACCCGTGGCGATTTAAGGCAACTTGCGGCCACGTTAAACAATCCGCTAAAGCGCTCGCCTGGCGCTTATGCGCGGGCTTTTTTGTTATCGCCCGCGAAAGGCAGGGGCGAGCTGAAAATGTATGACCGGTAAACAGATCAAATCCCGTTACCTGGACGAGCTCGGGCGTCGCGTACTGATTTACGACGGCGCAATGGGGACGAACATCCAGCGCTACAACCTTTCGGCCGAGGATTTCGGCGGAAAGGCGCTGGAAGGGTGCAACGATCACCTCGTTCTCACCCGCCCCGACGTAATTCAGGAGATCCACGAGTCGTTCCTCGCCGTCGGCTGCGACGTCGTCGAGACCTGCACCTTTCAGTCGACGCCACGGCGCCTCCACGAATGGGGACTCGGCGACAAGGTGCGCGACATCAACATCGCCGCCGCCAGAATCGCGCGCGCCGCATGCGAGAAATTCGCCACGCCGGATCGGCCACGGTTCGTCGCCGCCTCGATGGGTCCGACGGGAATGCTGCCTTCCAGCTCCGACCCCGTGCTCTCAAAAATCTCCTACGAAGAGTTGGCCGCCAATTACTACGAGCAGGCCAAGTATCTTGTCGAGGGCGGTGTCGACCTGCTGCTGATCGAGACGTCACAGGACATTCTCGAGGTGAAAGCGGCTGTCGCGGGCATCGAAAAGTTGTTCACCGAGATCGGCCGCCGCATTCCGATTCAGACCCAGGTCACGCTCGATGTAAGCGGCCGGATGCTCCTCGGTACCGACATCGCCAGCGCCATGACTACGCTCGAGGCGCTCAAGGTCGATGTCATTGGACTGAACTGCTCCACCGGCCCCGAGCACATGCGCGAGCCGGTGCGGTACCTCTCCGAGCACGCGACACTCCCGCTGTCGGTGATTCCAAACGCTGGACTGCCACTCAATACCGGCGTCGGTGAAGCAGTGTATCCGCTCGAACCGGAGCCGATGGCGACGGCGCTGTCCGAATTCGTGAAGGACTTCGGCGTGCGCATCGTCGGCGGCTGTTGCGGGACAACGCCCGCACATCTATCCGCTATCGTAAAGGCCGTCCACGCCGCGGAGCCGAATGCAAAGCCGGCGCACCCCAGCCACGTTCCTCGCGTGAGCTCGGCGATGCGCGCCATCACGCTGCACCAGGATCCGCCACCCCTTCTCGTCGGTGAGCGCGTCAACGCACAAGGCTCGCGCAAGGTAAAGCGACTCCTCCTCGCCGATGACTATGAGGGAATCCTCGAGGTCGCGCGCGATCAGGTCGATTCGGGCGCGCACGTCCTCGACGTCTGCGTCGCCCTCACCGAGCGCGCTGACGAAGCCGAGCAGATGTCGAAGGTCGTGAAGTTGCTGTCGATGAGCGTCGAGACTCCGCTCGTCATCGATTCGACCGAGGCAAACGTCATCGAGGCCGCGCTCGAGCACATTCCGGGGCGCGGCATCGTCAACTCCATCAACATGGAGAACGGCCGCAAGCGCATCGACGCCGTCGTGCCTCTCGTCAAGAAGCACGGCGCCGCCGTCATCGCGCTCACGATCGACGAGATCGGCATGGCCAAGACGCGCGAGCGAAAGCTCGAGGTCGCCCGAAAGATTTACGACATCGTCGTCGGCGAGTACGGACTCGCGCCGGAGGATCTCATCTACGACGCGCTCACCTTCACGCTCGCGACCGGTGACGCCGAGTGGATCGACTCGGGCAAGGAGACCATCGAAGGCATCCGACTTATCAAGCGCGAGCTTCCCGGCGTCTCGACCATACTCGGCGTTTCCAACGTGAGTTTTGGTTTGACGCCCGAGGCCCGCGGCGTTCTCAACTCGGTTTTCCTCCACCATTGCGTGCAGGCCGGTCTGGACGCGGCAATCGTGAACCCCGCCCACATTCGTCCGTACGCCGAGATCTCCGCCGGGGAGCGTGACCTCGCCAACGCGCTGGTGTTCAACGAGAAGCCCGAGGCCCTGCAGCGCTTCATCGAGTACTTCGCGAATGCGGGCGAAGGCGCCACGGCCGCGCAGGCAGAAAAGGAAGATCCAACAGCCGGCATGGCCCCGGATCAGAGAATCCACTGGATGATTCTCCATCGCAAGAAGGAAGGGATCGAAGAACAGCTCGATGCCGCCGGCGTCCGCGAGAATCCGGTGCGTGTGCTGAACGAAGTCCTGCTTCCCGCGATGAAGGAAGTCGGTGACAAGTTTGGCGCGGGCGAGCTGATCCTTCCCTTCGTGCTGCAGTCAGCAGAGGTCATGAAGAAAGCGGTGAAGCATCTGGAGAAGTTCCTCGAGAAAGCGGAGGGATTTACCAAGGGCAAGGTCGTGCTGGCGACCGTATACGGCGACGTGCACGACATCGGCAAGTCTCTCGTCAACACCATTCTCTCCAACAACGGCTACACCGTCTTCGACCTCGGCAAGCAGGTGCCGGTCAACACCATTCTCGACAAGGCGGTCGAAGTTGGCGCGGATGCGATTGGATTGAGCGCGCTGCTCGTCTCCACGTCGAAGCAGATGCCGCTGTGCGTCCAGGAGCTGGACAAGCGCAAGATGAAGGTCCCGGTGCTCATCGGCGGGGCCGCGATCAATCGGCGGTTTGGACGCCGCGCGTTGTTCGTCGAGGGCGAGCGTCCGTACGAGTCCGGAGTCTTCTACTGCAAGGACGCGTTCGAGGGACTGGAGACGATGGATGTCCTCCAGGATCCCGACAAGCGAAAGAAGTTCGTCGTCAAGAACCTGGAAGACGCGCGCAACGACGTTTTTCTCAAGACCACGGTCGGCAAGGACATCGCTGTCGGTGATGCGGGGGGCGAGCGCAGCGAAGTCGCGGCGGACAATCCAGTTCCCAAGCCGCCGTTCTGGGG
>JBKOVX010000146.1:0-2549 GCA_046724115.1 Gemmatimonadota bacterium
GTGCTGCCGTACATGCCAATGGTGAAATCGGCCCCGCCCCACCAGCCGGGAACGTCTTCGGCGCGGAACGACTTGGGCAGCAGGGTGCCGATTCCACGGAGGACCGAATCCGAGAGCGCGCGACCGAACGTGGAGGCAAGGCTGCCGAACGCGTCGATCTGGATGACCGCAATCGAGTACGGGTCGGACTTGCGACGGGCGAGTCTCATGAACCGCTCGATCAGCTCGGTCGCCTTCCCAATCGTTGCCAAACCGGTAAGTGGATCAGTTTCGACGGGAGCCTTGCGCGCTTTCACGCCGGTGAGACGGTTCTCGATACGCATCATCAGCTCGCCCGGCACGAACGGCTTGCCGACGTAGTCGTCGGCGCCGGCGGCGAAAACGCGCTGCACGCTCGCCTGATCGGTGTGTCCGGTGAGAAAGATCACCGGCAGCTGGCTCCAGCGCCGATCGTTTCTGATCGCGCGACACAGCTCGGTGCCGCTGATCTTGGGCATCTCGAGGTCGAGCAGAACCAGGTTCGGCTTCGTCTCTTCCACCATGCTCCAGAAGCGAAGCGGATCGTTGAGGGCGGTCACCGCGAGCCCACGTTTCGCAAGCAGCGACGACAGGCCGCGCGTGACCATCGGCTCGTCATCCACCACCAGCACTCGTCGACCCTCGAGTGCCGATTCTTCAAAAGCGCCGGCCGGCATGCCGGGCGTGGGTACTTTGGGAGCGGGGGCAGGTGCTGTTGGAGGCCCGACGAGAGCCTGGCGCAACGCGAGCAGCTGCTCTGAAAGCGCGACACCATCCACCGCCGAGAGCGATTGGCTGGCGAACCGTTCGGCGATGTCCCTGGCGACACGAGCGCCTTTGTCGAATCCGAATCTGCCGGCGATCTCGGCGATCTGCTGAGCGTCGCGCTCGGCGGCGCTTTTCTGCGCGGCGGGAAGATTGTTCTCGAGAAGGGCGATCGCCGCATCGTCGAGCTGGTCGATCTGCTGGAAAATCGATGGGCGTGTCTTGTCCCACGCCTCAAAGACGGCGGCGGCGATGTGCTCGCCGTGGGCCGCGTCCCTGGGCAGAACTTCTACCCGACACATCTTTGCCAGCTCGATCAGCATCTCCTCGGTGTCGATTGGCGCGAGGAAGAAACGATCGATGTGAATATCCTTCACCGCCTGGAGCGCGTTTTCCGCGTGCTCCATCGAGATGCAGAACGCAACGCGCACTTCGGCGTCTTTGGCGCGTCGCGCGACGTAGATGGCGTCTTCAGCCGGCAGCGCGTCGCTGAGAAGTACGATGCCGGATTCCGCGTGGGTGGCGGCGCGACCCATCTGCTGGGCGTTATCGAACGCGCTGACGGCGGTGTCACGCAGCCGAAGTCCGATTTCGCGGACGGTTTCCACGGGCAGGCCCGCCACCAGAATTTTGACGGGTGCCACCATTGGCTTAGAGGCTGTACGACTCCAGGCCGAATTGGGCGGCAGCATCGCCGGAAAGCGAGGCCAAAAGACAGGATGTTCCTACTATTGAAGCGGAGTGGCCTGGGGTCATAGAAGAGGGAAGAATCAAGCGGCATCAGGTAACACCGGCTGAGGAACCGCAGTTTAGCTGTCCGGTTCCCCCCTCTTCGCCAGAGCGAGAATCGCGTTCCACTCCGCCGCGCCGACCTTCTGAACCGAGAGTCGTTGGCCCTTCTGGAGCAACGGCATTGACGCCAGCTCGGGTCTGGTTCTCATCTCGCTAAGGGTGACCGGGCGAGGAAGGCGCTCGACGGCGCGGATATCCACCATTGACCACGGATTTTCACCGCCTTTGCTGCGCGGGTCGTAATGCGGGTCCTTTGGGTCCTCGGCGGTGCTGTCAGGATAGCCCGCCCGAACAACCTCGGCGATGCCGAGGATGGCGGGATCATCACCGCCGGAGTGATAGAAGAAGGCAAGGTCACCTTTTTTCATTTCGTCGCGCAGGTAGTTTCTCGCCTGGAAATTTCGTACGCCATCCCAATGCGTGGTGCGATTGGGCGCCTTCCAGAGGTCGTCGAACCCGAACGTCTCCGGATCGGACTTCAGGAGCCAGTACTGCCTGTCCTTCTGCGCGGACTGCGTGATCTTGGCCATTTAATCACCTGCGCGTGCGAGGGTACACCGCGTATGAGGGGTATATAGATCGACAGCAGTGGAACCTAACTGCCGAAGCGCCGTAGATTGAGTACATCATAACCACTCAGCCCAGCAGGCCAGTAACCATGTCTCGGTACCGTTTCCGGACGCCGATCACGTCGTCCCTCGCATCCATTTTGCTCGTCGCCGGCACGTTGAGCGCGCAGACGAGCGCTCCGCTTTCGTATCCTGTCGCCGCCCGCGGAACCCAGGTCGATGTCTATCACGGCACGAGCATCGAGGACCCATACCGGTGGCTGGAGGATGTCGATGCCCCGGCGACGAAGGACTGGGTGACGGCTGAAAACCGGCTCACCGATTCATTCCTGGCATCGATTCCTCAGCGAACGGCGATAAGAAATCGACTGACCCAGCTCTGGAACTATGCCCGGTACTCGGCGC
>JBKOVX010000450.1:0-7933 GCA_046724115.1 Gemmatimonadota bacterium
GCGCACCCCGCCAGGGCAAGGATTGCGAATGACCAAACAGCTTTGGAAAACAACTTCCCCCTCCCCTTGCCCGATTCGGGTCTAATGTCTCCGAATTGACGAGGTCCAAGCTCTACCGGTCACTGAATTTCGAGCGACGAGGGACGCGGGGCGAGGGGCGCGGGGAAGGGGGTCGTGCGAACAATCCGGTTGCCGCGGCCGGTCTTTGGTTGCGACCCGATTAGTAGGTTCAACCAGTTTCCACGTCACCCCTCTGCCCGATCGAGCGTCCTTTAGTTAGGCCCCCAATGCCGGGTCTAACTACTCCAATCGCTTGGCTTATGCATCTGCGGTCTTTTCTAACAGCGGCGACATTAATAGTTGCCGGCGCTCGCGCCGGCGCGCAGGACGTGCGCGTCGAGGTTTTCGAGGCGGCGACGGGTAGGCCCGTCATCGGCGCCAACGTCTCACTTTACGATTCGGCTGGAAACCTCCCCCTTGGCGGGGGATTCAGCGACCAGAGTGGGCGCCTCGAGCTACGCGCTCCGGTTCGCGGCTCCTATCGCGTAAAAGCTGATAAGGTCGGTTTCGATACCTGGACCTCCGTTCAACTCGCACTCGGCGAGCGCGTCGTCCTTGTTCGTGCGGGAATGGCTCCGATGAGAGCTCCCGCGCCGGTGGTCGTCCGCAGCGACGTTGCCTGCCAGCAGCTAACCGGTCCGGGAACGGCGGCCGGCGATCTGTGGGCCGAAGTGAAGAAGGCTCTCACAGCGACGGCGCTGACCGAAGCACAGGGATTGGTGCCTTTGGATGTCGATCTGTACGAGCGAGTCCTCGATCGAAACCTCGCCATCCTATCTGAGCACGCCGAGCAGCGGACGCGCATCTCGCGCCGTCCCGCGCTGGGAATTTCGTGGGACCAGATCGATACCACTCGCCGCGACGCGCCTGGGGGTGAGGTGTATCGCGCGCCAGAGGCAGCGACGATTGTCTCCGATCAGTTTGTGAGGTCGCACTGCTTTGCCGCCATTCGCGGCTACGGCAGCGAGACTGGTCTCAGCGGACTCGAGTTCAAGCCGGCGCGAGTGGCTGGCTTGCCCGAGCTTACCGGAGTGCTCTGGCTGGATCCAAAAGACAACACGCTGCGCGCAATGAACTTCGATTACGTCAATTTGCCGGTTCCTTTGCGGATCGCGCGCACGACCGGTCGCGTCGAATTTCAGCAATTGCCCAACGGCCAATGGATCGTGCCTCGCTGGTACATTAGAATGCCGCGCGTCGCCAGGGTGGTGTCCCGCGATGTCCGCTCGCCCTCGGTATCACGCGATAGCCTGCTCGGCTACCAGGAAGTTGGCGGCGCCGCCCGTCCAACGGGTTCGAAAGGACCGAGACTGGCGAGTGCGACGGTGGAGGATGATTCGCCGTCGACGGAAAACCAGTCGGTGATCTCCGGCGTCGTTTTCGACAGCACCACCGGCAGACCACTGAGCGGCGTCGAAGTCTCGACTGGGGGCGGGAAGTACAAGGCCACCACTAACTCCGGCGGCCGTTATGAGCTGGCGGTCGATGGGCCAATCACCGACAGATTGGTGTTCGACCATCCGCGTCTTCGACTCCTTCGCGTCGCCGATCAGGTGCAGGCAGTCTCGCTGCCGGCCGGCGCGCACAGCGAAGCGTCGGTGATCATTCCCTCGTACGCGACTCTCCGCACGCGCCTTTGCGATCGGAACGAGACGGACACGGAAGCCCAGGGAATGATCGCAGGCTACGTTCGGGATGCGGCCGGAAATCCGCTGGCGAGAGCGCACGTCTGGGCGTCGTGGCAGATCCAGTGGGCGAACCAGAATGGCCGGCTCGTCGCGACGAATCAACAGCGGACTGTCGAGACCGACAGCAACAGCGACGGATCCTACATGATGTGCGGACTATCGCGCGGCGCGAAGATTACGGCAAAGGTGGGGCTCGCCGGCCGGAACACCCTCGAGGAGAAACTCGTCATGCCTGCGAGCATGGTGCTGGAGCACGACTTCCAGTGGAGATAGTCGAAGTTTAGCTCGAGGCTCCCCGCCGTTCCGCCCAAAGCCCCTCGCCGGTAGTCTTCAGTTGCCTTTCAATCTCCAGTAGGAACTATCCCCGCTCCCTCGACCATCAGTATCACCGCGCGCTTTATCGCGCGCGTGCGATGCACTACTCCCTTCGGCACGACGAAACCTTGTCGCTCGGACAATTCCACAGTCCGGTCTTCCAGGTCGATTAGAAACTTTCCGTCGACGACGTAGAAGAACTCGTCGAGGTCGTCGTGCTTGTGCCAGTGATACTCGCCCTCCACCACGCCCAGTCGGACGACGGAGTCGTTGACCTTGACGAGCGTCTGGTTCCACCACTTGTCGCGTACCGCATCGACCAGCGCGGGCACGTCGACGACCTCTAACGGCGGATACTTGATGTCCAGATGAGTCGCGTAAGGGAACTCGGTCGGCATGCTCGAAAAGGTAAACCATTTTCAAATTCGACGGTGTCTCACTGTCGATCACCGGCGCTCAGGCAACTTCTGCCGGGCGACCGGTAGAACGGCCGCGATCTGAGCGGCAGTTTCAAGCTTCAAGACTCTCTGTTGTTCAACAGTTAGCGCACCCAGCGAGCGATCGCAGACGCTCTCCTACACGCGGCCCCCGTGCAGACAGCCCTCTTCACGGGGGTTCTTGCAGGTAGCCAGAGGAAGTGCCGTCCCGACGTTGTGAACTGGAAACTGGCACCTACGCCACCGACACCTCGCACCCCGTTCAGTTGGTTCGCCTATTGGCGCACTTCCCTCTGTAAAACCCTGAAGTACGCCGTCCAGGGCCCGACCGCTTCGGTATAAGCGCGCGCCATCGTCCGCGTGATTTGCGCGATGTGCGACAGATCGTGCACCACCCACGTTGCCAGCAGCTGACGCATCGTCACCGGCCCGAACTCGGGATGCTCGCCCGTCAGATCGAGATCCTGCTCCTTGAGGTTCCACCCGCGCAGAGTCGCGACGTTATCCGAGCGCAGCTTGTCGAACTCCTCCAGCAAGTCGTTGAGTGGGCGCTGTGTACCGAGATCGAAAAATCGATCGAACCGATCGAAGCGGCGATACTTCCCCTGCTTGAGAATTATCCGCGCGCGCGGAATCCAATCCGTTCTTTCTCCATTTATCAGATGCGCAACCACCTGACGGGGGCTCCATGTGTCCGGCCCCTCGGTCACGCGAGTCCAGTCGTCCGGCAAATCGTCGAGCAGCCTCGAGATCACCGACGGTGTCCTCTCGAGAATCGGGATGCCTTCGTCGAGGTTGAAATCCATAGCAGTCTCCGTGAGCGCCTTCCTGCTCCAATGATACGTTCCCGGACGCTAGTCAACTACTTTTCTCTCTCGGCCGTATCTTGTCGGGCGTCGAACCGCCCGGTGCCCCTCCTTTCGGAGCAAGAATGAACTCGCGAATCCTGAGCGTTCTGGCAGTTGCGACTCTGCTCTCACCGTTTCCTGTTGCGATGGCGCAGGCGACTGCGACGGCCCCGCCGATAGCCAAGCCGCAGCCGAGCCAGACGGTGAGACTTCCGGAACGGGCGGTACGTCGCGACATCCCGATGACGGACATGATTCGCCGCGCATTCGCCGCCGGTACCAGAGACTCCAGCGGGCGACCGACAGCGAAGTACTGGCAGGTCTGGACTGACTACAGAATCACTGCCCGCCTCGATTCGGCGACGTCGACGGTGTCGGGCCACGAGACCGTCACCTTCCGCAACAACAGCGACTCGGCGATGCGCGGTCTCGTGCTGAGACTGGACCAGAACATCTTCAGGCCCGATGCTCCGCGCACGTC
This sequence comes from Gemmatimonadota bacterium, assembly GCA_046724115.1. Lineage (GTDB taxonomy): Bacteria > Gemmatimonadota > Gemmatimonadetes > Gemmatimonadales > Gemmatimonadaceae > UBA4720. The sequence continues at coordinate 3,830 of JBKOVX010000450.1, forward strand.
GGCGATGGACGCGATCACTCAGGGGATGAAGATCACGCGTCTGGTGGTGAATGGTCAGAGTTTGCCGGTGACAGATACGCTCGGCAATCCAATTCCCAACTCGCAGCGGCGGACGACTCCATTTGCGCGCGTTCTGCGCGGGACATCCGCGCGCATACCACTTCCCACGCCGATTGCCGGTCACGCGACCGGCACCATCGAAGCAGACTGGAGCTTCGAGGTTCCGCGAATCGAAGGCGCGCGCGGATTCCGCATGGGACGCTGGGCGGATACGCTGTATCAGGTGGCGCAGTGGTATCCGCGCGTCGCGGTGTTCGACGATTTGCGGGGCTGGGACACCGATCCGTACCTCGGCGACGCCGAGTTCTACAACAACTTCGGCCACTTCGATGTGAGCATCGATGTGCCGGCGGGCTGGATCGTCGGTGCCACCGGTGTTTTGCAGAACCCGACTGACGTGCTCACACCGACGACGCGGGAGCGACTGTCCCACGTGCTGGAGTCGGATTCCACGCGGCGAGTAGTGACCGCCGCCGAGCGAGGTCCAGGCAAGTCGACGACGGCGGGTACGAACGGCAGACTGGTGTGGCGGTTCGTCGCCGACACGGTTGGGGATTTTGCCTGGGCGACGTCGAATCAGTTTGTCTGGGATGCATCGAGCGCGACCATTCCGACACGCGGTCGCGTGCCGTTCAACATCCTCTACCTCCCCGGTCACACGCAGGGCTACGCCGATGGGCCGCGCGTCGTGCGTCACGCGCTCGAGTTCTACTCGAGGCTCTGGATGCCGTACGCATTTCCGCAGCTCACCATGGTCGATGGGCCGGAGCTGGGCATGGAATACCCGATGTTCATCATGTCAGCAGTCTTCGCCGCCGACCACGAGACCGGACACCAGTGGTGGCCGATGATGGTCGGCGTGAACGAGACGTGGTACGGCTGGATGGATGAAGGATTCAACCAGTACATGAACATCCTCTCCGACGCCGACCTCGCCGGAAGACCATACAAACTCGACAGCCTTGGCATCTCGTATGGGCGTATCAGCGGCAATGAGCTGGAGCCGCCGTTGATGTGGGACGGCAACTATGCCGGCCCATTGTACGGGTTTCAGGCGTACGGCAAGGCTCCGTTGATGCTTTCGTCACTGGGCGGAGTGGTAGGCGATTCGGCAGTGTGGCGGGCGATGAGCGACTACGCGAAGGCATGGCGATTCAAGCATCCGTCGCCGTGGGATTACGCGAACTTCATGAGTCGCGCGTTGGGCCGGGATCTCGGGTGGTTCTGGAATTACTGGCTGTTCACGACCGAGCGCGTCGATGAATCGATCCAGAACGTGACGACGCGAGGGCGCACGACGGCGGTCACCATTCGGCAGGACGGGCAGATGCCGTCGCCGGTGATTCTGAAGGTGGAATTCGCGAGCACTGGTCCGGCGATTAGACCGATGACCAACAGCAGGATGATCGACGCAACCACTGCCATCGTGACTTATCCAGTAGATGTCTGGTTTGGCGGCAGCCGGACTTTCGTTGCCAACCTGGATTTCGGCGGACGTTCAATAACCAGGATCACTCTCGATCCCAACGGTCGATTCCCCGACAGGAACGCGACCGACAACGTCTGGCCGCGCAGTCCAGTCGCGCCGACACCAGCGGGGAACTAACTGATGCGCACTTCCTCCAGATTCCGTGTTGGCGCCGCGGTCATCGCCGTCGCTGTGGCGCCGATTCTCGTCAGAGCGCAAGCGCCGACGGTCACCACCGCCGATTACGCACGCGCGGAAAGTTTCCTGCGCGACAAGGTGTTGCCGCTCGTGTCGGGAATGGGCGTGCAGCCGATCTGGCTGAGCAACGATCGACTTGGCTATCGCAATCCGATTGGCGGCGGTGGCAGTCAGTTCATTCTTGTCGACCCGGCGCGAGGTACTCGACTGGCGTGCAGTCCCGAGACCGATCGCTGCGGTGGCGCACTCGACGCGGGCGAGATCGCGCGTCTTCGACCGCCGCCTAGAGTGCCCGGCTCTCGCGCCGAAGCACCGTCACCCGACGGCAAGCGCGCGGCATTCATTCGCAACTACAATCTCTGGGTTCGCGACGTCGCATCGGGCCGCGAGAGCCAGCTCACCACGGATGGCCAGAAGGACTTCGGCTACGCAACCGACAACGCCGGCTGGATAAAGAGCGATCGACCGGTCATGGTCTGGTCGCCGGACTCGAAGAGAATCGCAACGTTCCAGCAGGACGAGCGCAACGTCGGCGACATGTACCTCGTGACGACGAAGGTTGGCCATCCGGAATTGCAGGAGTGGAAGTATCCACTGCCTGGCGACAGTGTCATCGCGATGATTCACCGCGTCGTGATCGATGTCGATGCACAGCGCGTGGTTCGCTTGCAGCTGCCGCCCGATGCGCACCGCTCGACGCTGTGCGATCACGTCGTTTGCCGGGGCACCGATGGCTGGACCGACGTGCAGTGGTATCCCGATGGATCGCACGTCGCATTCGTTTCGACGTCGCGCGATCACAAGCACGAGGTGCTGCGCGTCGCAGATGCTGCGACAGGGGCGGTTCGCGATGTGCTGCGCGAAGACGTCGCCACCCAGTACGAGTCGGGCAACGGGATGGCCAACTGGCGTGTGCTGCCCGCGTCCAACGAGGTGATCTGGTTCTCGGAGCGCGACGACTGGGGTCAGCTATATCTGTACGACCTCGCCACGGGTCAACTCAAGGCGAAGGTCACCAACGGGGAAGGGAACGTCGCCCAGCTGCGGCGTGTCGACGAGAAGAATCGCACGCTCTATTTCGTGGGGAACGGCAAGGAGCGCGGACGCGATCCGTATTTCCGCCATTTCTACAGGATCAAGATGGACGGAACCGGTCTCACGCTCCTTACTCCCGAGGACGCGGATCACGAGATCTCACTTGCCCCGTCGGGACAGTATTTCGTCGACACCTACTCGAGGCCCGAAGTGCCTCCGGTCTCTGTTCTACGGGATCTGAACGGGAAGCGCGTTGTGACACTGGAGACCGCCGACATCTCGCGCCTGACGGCGACGGGCTGGAAGCCACCGATGCCGATCAGTGTGAAGGCGCGGGACGGCAAGACCGATCTCTACGGCCTCATGTACGTCCCGACGAATCTCGATCGGGCGAAGAAATATCCGATCGTCAACCACATCTATCCGGGCCCCCAGACGGGAAGCGTCGGCGGTCGCAGCTTCTCGCCGGCGCGGGGCGATGCACAGGCGCTGGCCGAGCTAGGATTCGTCGTCGTGGAGATCGACGGAATGGGAACGCCGTGGCGATCGAAATCTTTTCACGATGCCTACTACGGCAGGATGGGCGACAACACTCTCCCCGACCAGGTCGCGGGGATGAAGGAGCTCGCCCAGCGCTTCCCCTTCATCGACATCAGTCGCGCCGGAATCTACGGACACTCGGGCGGCGGTTTCGCCGCCGCGGGCGCGATGTTCCGCTACCCGGATTTCTTCAAGGTCGGGATCTCGGAGGCGGGCAACCACGACCAGCGCGAGTACGAGGACGATTGGGGAGAGCGCTACCAGGGGTTGTTGACACGAGGCCCGAACGGCCCGGATGACTACGACGCTGAGGCCAATCAGACAGAAGCGAAGAATCTGAAGGGCAAGCTCCTCCTCGCGCACGGAACGATGGACGACAACGTGCCTCCTTACAACACTCTCCTCGTCGTCAACGAGTTGATCAGAGCCAACAAGGATTTCGATCTCATCCTGCTCCCGAACCGCACTCACGGGTTTGGCAATGAGGCGTACATGGTGAGGCGGCGCTGGGATTATTTCGTGAAGAATCTTCTCGGAGGGGAGCCGCCGAAGGAGTACCAGATCGGAGGAAGGTCTAGGTGAAACGGCTCCCAGCCGGTAGTCGTATGTTGGTTTTCCTCTTGGTCTGGGCACCGCTCAGTCTCCACGCCCAAACTCAAGGACCTCGAGTCTTTACCCGCGCCGATACTCTTCGCGGCTCCAACACTCCTCAGCGCGCCTGGTGGGACGCTTCCTTCTACGACCTTCACGTCAAGGTTAATCCCACGGACAGCAGCATCACCGGCTACAACTCGATCACCTAC
>JBKOVX010000117.1:0-5021 GCA_046724115.1 Gemmatimonadota bacterium
GGTGTCGCGTTCGGCTGGTCGGCAGTTTTCCTGTTCGTGGTCATGCGGTGGTCATCGATTCGACGGCTGCTGGCCTCACCGAACGGAGTCGTGAAGGTCGCGGCTCTCTACGGGCCGTTCATCTGGCTCGTCATGTCGCTCGTAGTGATCCCGTTGCTGCTGCATCGTCCGCCAGCTATCAACGGTCGCTGGCTGGTGCAGCTGATTGGGCACTTTCCGTTCGTCGGGTTGCCGATCGTGGCGTCGACCGGGCGCGGTTACTCGGAGCCGGCGACGACCTAGCGAGTGGCTCCGGTTGCAGCGGACGGCGTCGCGCGCCGCCGCTGAACCAGAGGGTTGTTTTGCAGCAACCAACTAACGGCCGTGATCCAGCTGGCCGCGAATTTCTCCACCCGGGAAATCGCCGGGCCCGGTGTTGACGCCATCAGTGCCGTCATTGGTGTGGACGTTGACGTACGTCAGACCGGCGCGCATCGCGTCGAGCAGCGACATGTTCTGACCCACGGCGCTCGCAGGACAAACCACGCCCGTTGGCGAAAACGTACCGGTCGCCAACACGCCGTTGTGCGGTCCGCTCCCGTTCGGACCCTGTGCACCTGTCGGACCAATCACTGGGTACAGCCACATGCGAATCGGCCCATTTTCTCCTGGGCGGCCACAGTGGATGTGCGACATGATGACGTTGTCGATATTCGAAGCGATCAATCGGAAGTCGACGCTGGTACCGTCATCATTGACCCTGAAGATCGCCTCGCCTTGCGCCTGCGAAGCCGCGGGCGTCGAAACCACGCACGTCGGGCAGAACTCTTCGGCCCCTGTCAGGTGCGTGCCAAGGTTGAAATCGCTTTGTCCGCCGACCGCGAACAAAGGCGTGCGCACCTCGAATGCCGCTGTCGGTGCCGGCTTGTCCGCCGTGCAGCCGGCAACGAGCACCACGATAGCGCCCAACGCTGCCTGTCTCCTCATCAGACCTCCCGCGTCCTACGTCCTTCGCACCCTCCACTCAGGTTGTGCGCTCGTCGTCGCGTGCGACTCGGCCGAGCCGACGCGTTCGTGCAAAGCTACGGCGGCTGCCGAGTGGCGGAAGGGTCGAAGCCGAATCGATACGAGATCGATGGTGCATGAAGGGCGTGGAAACAGAGAATTAGACGACCGGAGGGATTCGTAGTATTCTACGATCCATGCGGCCCCCCCTCCTCCTGGCCGCGCTCATCGTGGGCGCGGGCACTGGCTATTTCGCTCAAACAGCCCGGCAGCAGGCTGTCGAGGAGGACGTCTGGGGCTGGGAAGGCGAAATCCAGCGGTTCGAGGCGGCCGACCGTGAGGCCCCGCCAAGGCCGGGCGGGATAGTTTTTGTCGGCAGCTCCTCGATTCGCCTGTGGCGGGATTTGCACGCAGAATTTCCCGGGCAGAACGTAATTCAGCGCGGCGTCGGTGGCTCGACTTTGCTCGAGGTCCTCCATTTCGCACCGCGGATTGTTCTTCCCTACAAGCCCAAGCTGATCTTCCTGTATGCAGGCGAAAACGATCTTGTGGCCGGCAGGAAGCCGCAGGACGTCTTCCAGGACTACAAGTTCTTCGTCGCGCTCGTCCGTCGTTCGCTCCCGAGCACACGAATTGTTTACATCTCGATCAAGCCGAGCCCGAAACGTTGGCCGTTCGCACCAGAGGTGCGGGCGACAAACGCGCTGATACGTGACTACATCGCAAAGGATCCCAAGCTTTCCTACGTCGATGTCTTCACGCCGATGCTCGGAGCCAATGGTCTTCCGCGCGAGGAGCTTTATGTCGAGGACGGTGTGCACTTGAACCACGAGGGTTACGCGCTTTGGAAGGAGCTTCTCACGCCATATGTGCCTGTGGCAACGCGTATTTCGGAAGCAAGCGCGAATTAAGGCCGCTCCACAATCATTTCGAGGTCAGGCGTGATCAAGGAAGGCGATGCCGTGCCGCAGTTCTCGCTGCCCGCCGACGACGGCAGTGTCGTCACTCGCGACTCGCTGCGCGGAAAAAACGTTGTTCTCTATTTCTATCCAAAGGACGACACGTCGGGTTGCACCAAGGAAGCGTGCGATTTTCGCGATGCCTTCCCCCGCTTTGGAAAGATCGACGCCGAGGTAATCGGCGTCAGCCCCGACAATATCGAGTCACACCGCAAGTTCAAGAAGAAGTATCAGCTGCCTTTCCGACTGTTGGCTGACGAGAGCCACAAGCTTGCCGACGCATTCGGGGTGTGGAAGGAAAAATCGATGTATGGCCGCAAGTACATGGGCATTGAGCGCACGACCGCGATCATCGATCGCCAGGGTCGGGTCGCGCGGATTTTCCCGAAGGTGCGGGTTCCAGGGCACGTCGAGGAAGTCGAGGCCGCGCTGAGCGAGCTCGACAACCGCAAATAGCTCTACTTCGCGGGCGACAAGCCTGGCACGGGCTCGTCCGCCGTCGGTCCGTAAATCGACGGAACGGGCACATCGACCAGTCGGAGATAGACCGTGAGCTGACCGCGGTGGTGCACGAGATGATTGATCGTCTGCCGAACGATCACGCCGCGAGGCGCAGTGAAAAAAACCTGATCGCCCCGTTTCAGCGACCAGGGGACCATGAAATCAGCGTCCCCGGCTGACGCTATCGCCTTGCGCGCTTCCTTCACGTGCTTGTCGAACGCCTTCACCAGGTCTTCGGTCTTTTCATACGAGTAGCCTGGATATTCGCCGAGGTTGAGTGAGGTCTGCGTGACGGCGTTGGTGATCCAGCCCGGCATCATCGAAACGAGCTGCGTGAGATGTCCCAGCGAGAACGATTTCGGATGCGGCTTGAATTTGCCTTTGTCGCTGGGAACTCTCTCGATCACTTTGCGCGTGGTGGCCATTTCCTGATCGAACTCCGGTAACAACATGTCGGCGATGCTCATATGGACTCCGCGATTCGGTATCGACTGGATTTCTGTAGTATGGGCGCCGAGCTCACGAACGTCCACACGGGCCTGACCCGGGACTGGCAGCATACCCGCACGACTCACCCGTTCGTCCGATACCGACGCGAACGGCATCGGGCGACTCTCAAGCAGTCACTTCATCAGGCTCAAATGTCAGCGCAGAAATCAGCAAGCTCCAGCACTCTGTCAGAGCTGTCGACACAGCTCGCTTCGGCCGTAGAGACGGCTGCAAACTCTATCGTCTCCATTCACGCCCGGCGGCGCATTCCGTCGAGCGGCATCGTTTGGCGCGACGGAGTAGTCGTCAGCGCCAGCCACACCGTGCGCACCGACGATGAGATTCCCATCACTCTCCCCGACGGTAAGGCTGCGAAGGCGAAGGTGGCGGGCCGCGACTCGGCGACGGATCTGATCGCGCTTCGCGTCCAAGGCACCAAATCGTTCGTCGCTCCGCGAGCGGATGCTTCGTCGCTTCGCGTCGGCTCGCTCGTGCTGGCGGTCGGACGCCCGGGCCGCGACGTCTCCGCCAGCTTTGGCATCGTCAGCGCCGTCGGCGAAGGATGGCGGACCTGGCAGGGCGCGCGCATCGACCGCGTCTTCCGGCTCGACCTCGCGGTGTACGATGGATTTTCCGGCGGTCCGCTCGTCGACGCGTCCGGTGCAGTACTTGGTCTCAACAACTCGGCGCTGGCACGTGGGACTCCGCTGACTCTGCCGGCTGCGGCGGTCGATCGCGTGCTCGACGAGCTGCTCGAGCGCGGACACGTCAGGCGGCCGTTCATTGGCGTCGCGGTGCAACCGGTGGCGCTGTCCGCCTCGCTGGCGAAGCAGCATAGCCTGTCGAATGACACGGGCTTACTGATCGTGTCGATTGCCGACGCATCGCCCGCCGAGAAAGCTGGCATGATGCTGGGCGATGTCCTGCTGGAAGCAAACGGCTCGGCTCTCTCCGGACCTGACGACCTGCTCGATGCGCTCTCCAGCACGTCGAAGGGCGGCGCGGTAACGCTCAAGTTCCTGCGCGCTGGTACGGTCAAGAGCGCGTCGATCACTCCAGCCGATCGCGGAGGAAAGGAATGAACATGTCGATGCTTGGCTCCGCTCGGGCGGCGTCCTCGAATTTGAATGGCCTGGCGGAGCTCCTGCGGCAGGCGGTAGTCGAAGTGCGGAGCGGTGATTCAGGGAGCGGCACCGGCATCATTTGGGGCGGCGCCGGCCTGGTCGTCACCAATGCCCACTGCATCAGGCGCGGCTCACCGTTGCAGGTTGATTCGGCCGGCAAGTGGCGCGAAGCGCACGCACTCGCATACCATCCCCATCATGATCTCGCGCTCCTTGCCGCACCATCTGTCAGTGGTCCGCTGCTCGAGCTACGCGACCCGGAATCGCTCCGCACCGGAGAGCTGGTCTTCGCGCACGGACATCCGCTCGGTATCCGAGACGCGCTGGCGATGGGAGTTCTGCACGCAGTCACCCGCGACAGATCCAAATCGCCACGCTGGATCGTCGCCGATGTGCGCCTGGCGCCAGGCAACTCCGGCGGCCCGCTCGTCGACGCCGAAGGCAGGCTCGTCGGCATCAACAGCATGGTGGTCAACGGCCTTGGCGTCGCGGTGCCCGCGTCGCTCGTGCAGCAATTCGTCGAGAAAGCGCTCTCGCAGCGCGCGGCGTAACAGAATCACGCGACGATGACGCGAGTTGCCATCGTCGCGCCCTCGGAGAAGCTGCGCGCGTCGCTAGCGGCCGCGCTGCGAACCAATCCGGAGTTCGAGGTGATCGGCGCCTCAGCCAGCAGCGCCGATCTTCCTCCATCCGCCGATCTGGTACTGGTCGCCAGAGTTGCACCCCAGTCTCGACCGACCAGCTATCGCGGCGAAAGCGCCAAGGGAACAGTTCTATCGAATCGCGAACGAGAGATTCTGGCCTTGCTGGCTGACGGCCTGGTGAACAAGCAGATCGCGGCGAGACTTGGAATCTCCACCAACACCGTTAAGACTCATCTGGAGCTTTTGTTCGACAAGCTGGGTGTCGCGACACGAGCCGAGGCGGTGGCGACCGGCGTAAAGCGCGGATTGCTTCTCTTATG
>JBKOVX010000241.1:0-7859 GCA_046724115.1 Gemmatimonadota bacterium
GGCCGACCCTGCGCGTCACGGTCGATGTACGAGTACCGCTTTCCGCCCTCAATCCAGTTGACGTTTCTCGGCCCCTGCCTGCCGGCGAGAATCGCTCCCGCCTGATTCGCTTCGTCCATGTTCGCGAACCGCTGCTTCTCCTGGGCGCCGACGGCGAACGGAAGGCAGATGACGAGCGCGACAAAGTAGCGCCTGAGGTTTTTTTGCATTCTCGAGTGGTTTGTGAAGGGAATCCAGAGAGGTACGAAGGCGCGCTCAGGCACTTCGCTGATTGCGGGGATCGGCATGATGTTCCGCGCACTTCTCGCAGAGTACGACGCCGCGGAAGGTGCAAATGATGCAGATGAAGGTGCCGCAGTCTGAGCACGGGTACCCTTCCGACGCGCGCTCCTCGTTGTGACAGGAGCGACAAATCATCGCGTCGCGTTCGCGGAGAATCGGGCGCATTGTAGCGATTGGTACCACCTGGAGCCGAAAGGTTTCGTCCTCGAACCGAGAATCTAAACTATGGCCCACATTTGACAACGCGCTTTGCGGCTTGAAGCCAGCTCGCGAGTCTGTCGGGCCCCGCTTCGTCCCACCCGGTGGGGACAGGCGCCAATCGGCGCTTCTCGCCTTCGCTCTCGAAACAGAGCCACCCGTTGCTGAATTCCGTCGCGACGACGACGTTGCGGCGGAACGGACTCTTGCGGCGATCCTTCGAGCCTCGCCGATCTACAAATCCCTCAAAAGTCTCCGGCGCGCCCGACGAACCAGCGCGCCGGTCAACCTTTCTTCTCTCCGCTGCCGCGGGCGTCACCAGCCACACTTCCCATCGTTTGCCGCTCGAGTCGAGAAAGGTCCTATATCCCACGCTTAGTCCTCCCTCGTCGCTGTTCGCATCAAGGTCCCAGCCTAGCTTATGGTTTGCACGGTAGGTGCCAATAAGCGTGATAACTCGCCATGAAATTCACCATTCTTTTACAGCAAACGTACGTATCTGGCGGCGATCAACGCGCGTCCAACCTCCTTCCGACATCCAGGCGATCAAAATTCAGGAGCGCGTTGAAGACCAGGAAGTAGCTTCCGATCGTCTCACCGCGGTACATCGGATTGTTTGCAAACAGAACGACGTGTCCCTTTGAAAGTGGCACGTCGACGACCACGGGACGTTGCGCGACGTCAGTTCCGTCCAGGAGCCCCGAGGCGAGCAGCTCTCGCTGGTCGGCGAAGCGCAAAACCACGCGAGGCCGAAGCGCCGGCGGGATGACCGACAGCGGATTTCTCAGCTGTTCGTCGGTAACGGGCGCTGCCTGCCACGGCTGCAGCGGTCTGCGCACTGCGACATCGTTCCGCGGATCCAGCGGCAATCTCCCCTGCGGCGCATCGGGCTCGTCTGCCGTTCCGCGCCCCGTCGGACGCGCCGTCGCCGAATCAGCGAACCGTCCACCGCGCGTGCCGAGTACGTTCGTGATGCTGAAGCTCGTTCCGTCATCGCTGTAGACCGCGAGACTGTCGCGGATGCCGTATGTCAATGGACTCGCGTCGTCGACGACTCGAGTTCGAAGCAGGCTGCCGACGACGTGCAGACGAGGAGGCGTGTTGACCGACACTCCGCTCGCCAGACCGAAAGTGACAGCGAGGTTGGCCGTGTTTTCTACGGTAAGCAGAACGCCGCCGTTCTTGACGAACGTGACGAGATTGTCGACACCGTTCCAGCCAAGCCCCGGACGAATATCATCAGTCTCGTCGACGCCCATGTTCGGCGTCAGCTCCGTCTTCTTCCACGGCATCGGATTGCGCCAGAGCGGCATGCCGGCCACGATCGATTGTGGGCTTCCCCCGCCGGGCGGGAAGATTATCACGTCGTACTTCGCGTTCAGATTCGGATCTCTTGCGGCAGTCTGGACGCTGATGTACGAATAGGGAACGTGGAGGAAGTCGAACGCCTGTCTCCACCACCCTTCTGTCTGTGTGCTGAGCCACGTGTGCATGATCGCCACGCGCGGCGCCCGTGCCGGATGCATCGCGACCGCCGGTGTCTCGCCCAGTGCGTACGCCTTGAGTCCGAGCTCTCTGGTCGCGTTGTCCAGCTCTCCGGCGGACACGCGTCGAATCACGAACGAGCCTCTCCCGAACTTCTGGCCCGCACCCTCGAACGGTTGCTCGGCGATCTGAAAATCGGCGGCCTTGAGCCGATACCTGAGAGTCGCCAGCGCGTTGTCACCGTTGTGATTGATCGCGAACACGCTGCCGCTTCCAATTACGCCACCGGGAGCGATAACCGTTCCGGTCACGTTCTCCATTGGTACAGCGAGGATTTTAGGATCAGTAACTCTGACAGAGCGGATCGCGAAATTCTCGGGAAAGGTCCAACCAGTGTCGTCATATGGCGTGCGCTGCGGATCGCTGGGACTCCAGTACTGATAGTCCAGCAGTGCGTCAGCGATTCGCGAATACGGTTGATCCATCCGGATGATGTAGCTGCCTGCCGGGAATTGACGCTGCTCGGTGCGCTGTACCGAGAGTGGCAGCGTGTCGAACGGCGTCACGGACGGCGCGGGTCTGGCAGAATCGACTACACGGACGCTGTCCACCCGGCGCGTGCTGTCCGCCGGCCTCGCGCCAGCCGGGACACTCGGTGGTGGACTCGGCCGCGGCCGCGGGACAGTGACCATCACATTGAACGGCGCTGTGGCGCGCGAGATCTCGACGTGCTGCTTCTGCAGGATGCGCAACAGGTCGGCCTGCGCGCCGGGCCGCCGATCGTCGGACGGCAGGATGTAGGCGGCTGGACCTTCGGTGCGCGCCTTCAGAATCGAGCGCTTGCTCTTCTCGTAGAAATTCTGGAGGAACTGCTGCCGGTTGTTGGCGAAGTAGCTGAGCGAGACCAGTAAGCCCGTCTCCTCGTAGTTGTTGTTGTTGCGCAGCGACCATTTCACTTTTGGCAGTGGTGGACTCTGGCGGTACCACGTGCGCGAAGTCTCAGTCGGTGACAGCGTCCGCTCGACCGTCTCCGCGGTACCACCATTTCCAAACGTCTCGTACAGTCGGCTGATTCCGTTGTGCGTCGCCGCCATGAACATCAGATAGCCGGGCGACCAGGTGTCGAAATCGCCGTGGGTGAACACACCCGGCATCCCGAGGCGCGTCATTTCCTGGACGTTGTTCCACCCGATCATTTGCCACTCGTTTGTCAGGAGAGGATCGAGCCACGCGTTGTAGGGGCCGTCGCCGACGGTATTGTCGTAGAGGTACGGCACCGACTCATGCAGGTCGTGTAAAACCTGCGCCTTCCATTCGATGTACGTGTTCATGACGTTCTCGGAGAGCTTGAGCGTCATTGCCATCGCATCGCGATTGTTGTCGTGGCCAACGTAGTGACCCCAATAGAGAAGCGGCGGCGCTGTTTCCCTGGGATGGGCCATGTGCCAGTGGAACAGATCGACCTCGCGATCTCGTCCGTCGACCTCCACGATCGGAGTGATGAGCGTGATGAGGTGATCGCGAATGTTTTTGATATACGGGCTCTCGTCGACGGCCAGCCTGTACGCGAGCTCCATCAGGGCCGTCGGCGCGCCTGATTCCGGCGAGTGGATCGTGCCGGTGATGTAGTAGATCGGAGTCGTTTGCGTTACCAGCCGCGCTGCTTCGACATCGTCCATGCCGATCGAGCGGGGATCGGCCAGCTTCGCCAGGTTCGCGTTGTTCTGCTCGAGAGCGGCCATCAGCGAGTCGGATGCAACGGCCACCGCGATCATCTCGCGCCCTTCTTCGCTCGTGCCGATGGAGTACACCTTTACCCGCGGTGTCGCCTTGGCGAGCATCCGCATGTAGGTGTACACCTCTTTCGAGTACGGAAGATTGTTGCGCGCTCCGGCGATGTCACCCAATACAGCTTTCGGCGTGGGCACCGTCGACGACGCGGGCAGGTAATCGACAAGCGGTGAGAGGAAGAACGGTTCCGTCGTATACTCGTGGATCTTTCGCGTGTACTCCTCGTCGATCGGTTGCGACGGATCTCGACCGGGGCGCGTCGCGGAAGGAAGCAGAGTCTTCAGCGTCGTCGCACCCGCCGGACTGCTCGTCTGCGCGCTACTCTGTGCGACAGATTCGACTGCGAACGCGGCGACGAGAACGAGAAGGAATCCGATTTTGACGAGAGATCTGCGCATGATTTGTCTCTGAGGCTCGTGTTGATGACGGGATGACGAAACTATGCCTGCGTGCGATTCTTATCAACGGCGCCACACGCGCCGAGGGTTGTAGAAGATTCTTCGCGCCAATACCTTTCATGACTCTCCCGGAGAGATGGCCGAGAGGCTGAAGGCACCGGTTTGCTAAACCGGCATACGTGGAAACGCGTATCGAGGGTTCGAATCCCTCTCTCTCCGCTCGGCGGGTCCCCGCATCTGGTGGACCCGCTTTTCATTAGTGGACCCGATGACCAACCATACCAGGCCGAGACTGCGCTTCGCTCCTTCCCCGACAGGATACTTGCACGTCGGCGGAGCGCGCACGGCGCTCTTCAATTGGCTGTACGCAAAAAAGTTCGGCGGAGAGTTTCTGCTCCGCATCGAGGATACCGACAAGGCTCGCAGCACCGACGAGAGCACGCGCGCGATCTTCGAGGGCATGGAGTGGCTGGGCCTCAACTGGGACAACGGAGTCGTTTACCAGGGCGCCAACCTCGCACGTCATCAGGCTGACGCCAGTCGATTGCTGGAGAACGGAAGCGCTTATCGCTGCTTCTGCACTCCCGCCGAGCTCGAGGAGCGTCGACGCGACGCCGAGGCGCGGAAGGAGGCATTCAAGTACGATCGTCGCTGCGACCGACTGCCGCCGGAAGAGGTGGAGCGGCGTGTTGCCGGTGGAATGCCGTATGTCGTCAGGTTCAGGGTGCCAGAGGGTGCGACCGCCTGGGAAGATCTCGTCCACGATCGAATCGAATTTCCGAACAAGGATATTGACGACTTCGTGATTCTTCGATCCGACGGGACACCGATCTATAACATGGCCGTCGTTTCGGACGACATCGCGATGGGAATCACCATCGTCATGCGCGGCGACGATCACATCTCCAACACCCCGAAGCAGATTCAGCTCTATCGCGCGCTCGGGGCGTCTTTGCCGACATTCGCGCACCTGCCGATGATCCACGGCCTCGACGGAAAAAAACTGAGCAAGCGACACGGAGCGACCGCGGTTGGAGACTATCAGCACTACGGGTTGCTACCCGGCGCCATGCTCAACTTCCTGGCCCTGCTCGGCTGGTCGCCTGGCGGCGATCGCGAGATCATGACGGTTCCGGAAATGATCGAGCTCTTCAGCGTCGAGGGCCTTCAGAAAAAGGCAGCCATTTTCGATCCGAAGAAACTCGAGTGGATGAACGGACAGCATCTGTCGATGATTCCGCTCGAGGATCTCGAGCCGCGCGTGACGCCCGCGATCGTCACGGCGCGACTCGCGACCGAGGAGGAGCTCATCGACCGCCGAGAGTGGTACCTTCGTCTCCTGGATCTGTTGCGGGTCCGGTCGCGCACTATCGACGACATTGTGCGTCAGGCGGGCCCGTATTTCCTGGAAGATATCGAGTACGATCCCACCGCGGTCGCCAAGAACTGGAAGGATCCGGTCGAGGCTTCGGCTTTGTTGCGTGCGACCCGAGAGACGCTCGCCAACGTGCCCGACTGGAAGCCGGAGCCCCTGGAGGCGTCGCTGCGGGGCCTCGCGGAATCCCGCGGAATCGCGGCCGGCAAGATCTTTCAGCCCCTTAGGGTCGCGCTAACGGGGCTAACGGTGAGTCCCGGCATCTTCGAAATGCTGGTTCAAATGGGCCGGGACCTATCACTAAAGCGTATTGACAAGGCGATCGAATCACTCAGTGTATAATCGGTTCTGTAACAATCGAAACTGTTGACCAGGTACGGTTTCGTACACAGATTACGAAATAACGGCAGTAACGCGACCAGCCGCGTCGCCTTTTTCCAGGGAAATACAGATGGCCGAGCAACTAACTAAGCTCGAGAGCTCGGTATACCACTACCTTCTCGACTTTACCGCCGAGAACACCTATCAGCCGAGCATTCGAGACATCGGCAAGCAGTTCAAGATCAAGTCGACCAAGACTGTCTCCGATCTGCTGCAGTCCCTCGCCAAGAAGGGTTACATCGAGCGAGATCCCGCGCGGTCCCGCGGTGTAAACCTGCTCGGCTTTGGTGCTGCCCTGCGGACTCAGCCAGTCCCGTTCTACGGAAAGATCCACGCTGGGGAGCCTGCGCTCATCCCGGAGCACCGGGCTGGCTTCATCACCATCGACCGCCGCTTCGTTCCCTCCGACGAGGTCTTCTTCCTCAAGGTGAAGGGCGATAGCATGGTCGGGCGCTGCATCAATGATGGCGATTACGTGATGGTCAATCCCCGTCAGGAACCGCGCGACAACGATGTCGTCGCCGCGCGCATTGGCGAGGAAGCGACGGTGAAGACCTACGCGCGTCGCAACGGATCCATCGTGCTCGAGGCCGCGAATCCCGCGGACCGGGATATTTCGGTGCAGCCCGGAACCGACTTCGGAATCCTCGGCGTCATCTGCGGAGTATTCCGTCCGGGGTTCGACGCGAACCAGGGCGGCAATTCGGTCCAGTCCTAAAGCGCCCAAACGCTAAACCAGAACGGTCGGCCTCGCAGGCCGGCCGTTTTTTTGTTATGGTGTGGACCACACCGAGGTGACCGATGGCTGAAGGAAAATCCGAATCGACAAGTGGCGACTCCCCCGCGTTGAAGCAGCTGACGCCGGTACTGATCGTTGACGCCGTCGAGCCATGCATCAAGTTCTGGACTGACAGGCTGGGTTTCGCCGTCAACAACAAGGTGCCGGGCGAGGACGGCAATCTCATTTTCGCCAGCGTGGAAAAGGGCGGGATCGAGATCATGTACCAGACGCGCGCCAGCGTACTGAGCGAGGATCCCAGCGCCGCGCGCGATTTAATGGGCCACTCGGTGGCTCTCTTCATCACTGTCGCAGATCTCGATAGCGTCGAGAAATCGTTGGCGGGTGCGCCGGTGGTCAAGCCGCGACACGACACGTTCTACGGCAGCACGGAGATTTACGTCAAGGAGCCGGGGGGGAATACCGTAGGCTTCGCGCAATTCTCGTAGAGGGATGAGGGACGAGGGGGCGAGGGAAAGGCGCGCCGAGTTTGATCAACGAATTGCCAGACGATCTCGAGACGCGCATCCCTCGTCCCTCGTCCCCCGTCCCTCGTCCCTTAGTTGTGTGGGTCGGCTGACTGGTCTTTGCCGCCCGTCGCAGCCTGCTGGGCGGCCGCACGCTCGCGTTCCTTGCGTTCGCGGATGCTGCGAACCGCCTTCATGAAGTCGGCGTCGTTGATCGCCTGCTGCGCGTGCCACGAGATGTCGCGATTCATCGCGGCGTATGCGCGATCGCGTTCCATCGTGGTCGGATTACCCTGGAGATTGAGCGGTAGCAAAGCCAGCAACGCCGTCGGAATCGAGACCGGTCCGAGTCTGATCGCCTTGCGATCGATTCCCCACTTGTAGCCGCCCTTCTCGACCGTCCAGTCGGTCGGATCGCGACGCTTCGCCGCCGCGGCCATCGAATCGTTGTACGGCGCGATCCCATCCGCAATCAGACTGTCGATCGTTTGCGCCACCGTTTTCGGTGGTGGGATGACGGGAGACGGCGGTGTCCAGAGTCTTCCATCCGAATAGGAAGGACGAACTCCGCGCACGGGTCCGCCGCCGCCAACGAGCGGACCGGTTCCGCCCTCTTCCGTCGGCTTCACCGTCGTGATCGATGGCCTTGGAATCGCAGACGGAATTATCGTCGGCGCGACGACGTGAATCTCACGCGTCTGCAC
>JBKOVX010000069.1:0-3616 GCA_046724115.1 Gemmatimonadota bacterium
AGATCAGGACATCGACATCGCGCAGCGATTCCCAGCACTGATCGTAGTGCATCGCCGTCGCGCCATGTCGCTCGGCGAGCGCCTGCGCGCGCTCATGCGTTCGGTTCGCGACGATGGCGACGCGCACTCCTTCTGCGAGCAAACACTCGAGCGCGAGCTCGGCAACGTCTCCGGCGCCAAGTATCATCGCCCGCCGGCCGCCCAATCCACCGAAGATTTTCTTTGCGAGCTGGACGGCAGAAGAGCTGACTGAAGCAGCGCCGCGGCCGATACCCGTCTCTTCGCGGGCGCGGGACGCCGCCAGCAGCGCGCTCTGAAACATTCGATTGAGAATCGGGCCCGATTCAGCGCGACACTGCTCCCACGCGTCCTTCACCTGACCCTGGATCTGCGCTTCGCCGAGTATCATCGAGTCGAGGCCGGCGGCAACCTCGAAGAGATGCGACGTCGCCTCGCGATCGCGTTTCACATAGACAAATCCGTCCGCGGCGTTCTGGAGCCGATCGGATAGCAGTGCGGAAATGCGCTCGAGCGCGCCGTCGTTTTCCTCGACAGCGTAGATCTCGGTGCGATTGCACGTCGATAGAACGACGCCTTCGCGGATCAGCCGCTGCGCTCTCAGTCGGGCGAGCGAGTGCAGCGACTCCCAGGGGCGGAAGGCCAGCTTCTCGCGAACCTCGATGGGAGCGGTCGTATGATTCACCCCGACGAGGATCAGCGCCACGATTCCACCTTTTCGCTGAACGAGCCGTTCTCGACCGAGCTGCAGAAATCATCGCCAAGAAGCTCGCGTGCGGCGGTTTCCCATCGGTCGTCGCCACCAGCGATGAGTCGCGATCTCAGCCCACGCAGCGCAGACACCGCGCGCTCATAGCGACCGTCAAACCGCTCGGCGATCGCGTCGCGGATTCTCGCAGCGGCGCCAGGCACTCCTCCCGACGAAACGGCAATGGTGACGTCGCCCGACCGGTGCAGCGCCATGGTGTGAAAATTTCCCTCGTCCGGATAATCGGTGATGTTGACGAGCTTGCCGCGGGCATTGGCGTCGACGGCGATCTGCGCGTTCACCTCGCGCGAGTCGGTAGCAGCGACCACCAGCGTCGCTCGATCGATGTGCTCTTTGCTATAACTCTCGCGCACGAGGGTGACTCTCCGCAGTCGGTCGGCATCGACGAGCTCCGGCGTCGCGTCGCGAGAAACGACTGTGACGAGAGCGCCCGCATCAGCCAGCGCCAGCGCTTTGCGCGTGCCGACTGTACCGCCACCAATGACGACAGCGGTCATTCGTTCTCCGTGGAGCGCGATTGGAAAGTCGCTCACAGGAACTGTCCGCGATTTAGAGACGCCATGCGGAACACTACGTAAAGCGCGATAACGCTGGCGAAGGTAAGTGCTGACATCAGGGCCGCGCGTCGCGCCTGCCATCCGCGGAGCACCCTACCCAGCACGAGCGCGCTCACGCCCAGCCAGGCACCGATGCCCCAGATGATCTGCGGAATCACGACGGCGCGGTATTGGAACGAGTACGCAGTTGCCAGCGCCAGCCCCAGCGTGAGACCGAGAAAGCCGGCGATGGACGCCAGATGATTCACGCGGTCGAGCGTGTCGAGCGGCGGGAAGAATCTGAAGATGGCGCCGAAGTGCGCCGATTTGAGCTCACGTCGCGCGACTAGGTACATCGTGCCGGCCGCGGCTGCTGTCGCGTACGCGCCGATGCCAATGAAGCTGAGGACGATGTGCATCGTCAGCCAAACAGCCCGCGCGCCCTGCGGCTCGAGGAAAGGATGCATGCCGGCGATGTTGCCCGCCATCGTTACGAGCGCCGCAACCGGTGCGGCAACCAGAGTGAGACTGACTTCGCGCGCCAGACTCTCCACGACGACGAGCGAGATCGCCAGCACCAGTCCGGCGAAGGAAAGGCCGGGTCCGAGACCGGTGAGTGATGTCGCACCTGTCTCTCTGGTGAAGCCCGCTAGCGCGGTCGCGTGCGCGCCAATTCCGAGCAGAAGTGCAATGATCACCCCCGCGACGGGCGCCTTCACGCGACGCGCAAACGGGAGCGCGGCTACAGCGGCGGCAGCCAGGTAGAAGCTGACGGCAACGAAATGGGCGATCGCTATCATCTGATCGCCCTAATTTAATTCCGTGGTCTTGTTTTAGCGCATTTCAGCGGCGCGCCGACCGCGAGATGTTAGTCGGCGCTACCGAGCTTGCCGGTCAGCCGCGCGGGCATTCCGTCGCGAACCGTCGGCTGAACCTGTCTGATGATGATTGCCGTCGTGGCGTAAGGCGTCACGCGGACGACTTGCGCGACCGCTGCGATGACCGGCGGCGCCGGGTTCTCATCTTCTCTGCCCGTCGAGTTGTCGATGAAAGTGATCTCGTCGCCAATCTGAACGCCGTTCTTCACGTTCTGTGAGATGATCACGTAGTGCCCAATCGACGGCAGCACCGGCTCATCGTGCACATAGACAACTTTTCCGCGGGCGCCGCCGACGACCGGCGACAACGTTCCGCCCGGAACCTCGAGCTGCGGAGCCGCGATGATGGGCTCATCGAGCTTGATCTCGCCAAACTGACGCATGATTCGGGCGACCGGATGCTGACCAGCCGATAGACTCTCGATCCGCAGAATTCCGGTTGGCACAACGACCTGTCCGTACTCGCCGAGGTTGGGGCCGAGGACGTAAGACATGTAGCTGTCGCCAATGCGCGGGACAGTTCCCCTTGGCAACTCGAGGTACATGTCGTCGTTGATCTGATATCTGGACTGTACAATGCTTGTCTTGATGCCCGGACGATCGACACTGGCGACGATTCGTCCCGCGCCTCTTGGCCCACCGCCACGCTCGGTGTAAGGCGCTGCCTCGACTTCGCCCCTCCTGACGGCACCGGCGCGCGCACGGCCGATCACGTCATGCTGCTGTTGCTGCAGCGCGGCCGCGGCCCGGCTCATCGGCGACGAGAAAACGGTGAGGTCCGAGCGTCCACCGGAAATCACCTGCGGCTCGACCGGACGAGTCACGACATGTGAGACGACTTCGCCGGCGCTGTCGGCGCTCGCCAACGCGGCCGGCTTCACTTCGCTGCCCGAGATGCGAATGACTTCGCCGGGATAAATCCAGTGCGGATCCTTCACGACATCGGTGTTGCGACGGAAGATCTCCGGCCACCGGAATGGATTCTTGAGATAGAACTGCGCCAGATCCCAGAGCGTGTCGCCCTTCTTCACCACGTGCTTCACTTCCTGGGTGGTGTCGGCGGACATGACGAGATTGTTCGTCGTATCGACTTGCTGGGAAACCGGGGGAGCGGGACGAGCGGTGTCGGGATTGGTCGGCACCTGCGCCGAGGCGCTGCCTGCTGCGACGACCATGAAGGCGCCCAGGATCGTTGCGGTTCTTGACGATGGATTCAGGAAAATGCCGATCACTCGTACTCCCCGTACTTGATGGATAGTCGCCCGCGTAGGGCGGGTCAACAAATGGACGGGCGCAGATGAGCGAAAGTCACTCAGAGCGGTTACCGCCTGCGGCCGGGTTATAAGGCAACTGCCTGCTGGCCGCTGACCGCTGCGGGCGCTGGCCGCTAACCGCTGCCTACGACGGGACAGATC
>JBKOVX010000408.1:0-3367 GCA_046724115.1 Gemmatimonadota bacterium
TCGCCGCACTGCGCAACGAATTCGGCGGTCACGCGGTAAAGAAATCATGAAAACGCCCCACGCCGTTCCTCTGGTCCGTGCACCGCGACGCCGCGGCAATCGCGAGAAGGCAGACCCCTGCACGCTGGTGATCTTCGGCGGCGCCGGGGATCTCACCAAGCGCAAGCTGATTCCAGCTATCTATTACCTTGCCGCGCAGAAACTGCTCCCGGACAATTTTGCGCTGCTCGGCGTAGCTCGCGATCAGAACACCGACGAGGGGTACAGGTCGATCATGCGCGATGCAATGTCGCGCTCCGACGAAATCCACAAGGTCGACGATCAGGTATGGCAGTGGCTCTGCCAGCGGACGTTCTACGCCGGCGGCGACTTCAGCAAAGACGACGCCTACGTCAACATTGGAAACAGGCTGAAGGAAATCGAGTCGCGCTCGCCGGAGCAAGACCGAAACCGTTTGTTCTACCTGGCGATCCCGCCCAGCGTCTTCGAGACCACGCTCAAGCATCTGTGCGCCAGCAAACTGGCGTGGCGCACTCACTCGTACGAGCAGCGGCCGTGGGTGAGAACGGTGATCGAAAAGCCGTTCGGGACCAGCCTTGAGTCGGCGATGGCACTCAACCGGCTGGTCCTCGACCAGTTTGGTGAGCACCAGATCTACCGCATCGATCACTACCTGGGAAAGGAAAGCGTCCAGAACATTTTGGTCTTCCGATTCGGCAACTCCATCTTCGAGCCGCTCTGGAATCGGCATTACGTCTCGCACGTGCAGATAACGGCGGCGGAGTCCGTTGGAGTGGAAGGCCGCGGCAAGTATTACGAAGAGGCGGGCGTTCTGCGCGACATGTTCCAGAACCATTTGCTGCAGCTGCTCACGCTCGCCGCGATGGAACCGCCCAGCTCATTCACCGCCGACGCCGTGCGGGACGAGAAGGTGAAGGTTCTTCACTCGGTGCGTCCACTCGTCCACGGCGATTGCGAGCCGCCGGTCGTCCGCGCCCAGTACGACATCGGCACCATCGATGGGAAAACCGTTCCCGCTTATCTAACCGAGCCGGACGTAAATCCGAGCTCCGTCACGCCGACCTTCGCCGCGATGAGGATCTCCATCGACAACTGGCGCTGGAAGGGCGTGCCGTTCTACCTCCGCTCAGGCAAGAGACTGGCCCGCAGGATTTCGGAGATCGCGATTCAATTCCGCTCACCGCCGCTGCTGTTGTTCGGCCAGAAAGCGGTCGAAGAGATGTCACCAAGCGTGCTGACGATGCGAGTCCAGCCGGACGAGGGAATTTCTCTCCGGTTCCAGGTGAAAACGCCGGGGGCGATGCACGAGCTGACGCCAGGACTCGAGATCACTCCGGTCGACATGGATTTCACTTACGCCGAGGCATTCGGCAACGAAGCTCATCCTGCGTACGAGACGCTTCTGCTCGACTGCATGATTGGCGATCCAACGCTCTTCACTCGCAGCGACGAAGTCGAGATGGCGTGGTCGACAATCGATCCGATTCTCGAGTACTGGCAGAACCATCCCGCCACGACGCTGCCCAAATACCCATCGGGTAGCTGGGGACCGGAAGAAGCGAACAAAATCCTCGATGGAGACCATACACGTTGGCGATAGCTCAGCTTCTCCTGCCCATCGTTGCGCTCGTCCTCTCCTCGACCGCCTGCCAAAATCCAGCACCAAGCCATAAGGATTCCGCCGCTGTACTCGCCGGCGATACGACGCAGCACGTCCTTTCCGCCGAAGACCGGGCGCTGGTTGTCCACGCGCGGGAGTTGGATCGCGCCGACAGTCTGGAAGCGGCCAGAGCTGCCTATGAAACAGCCGCCCAAAAACTTCCCCGGCTTTCGGACTGGCTCTACCTGAGAGCAGCCGGCGTCACGGGTGACAGCGCGGCACGCGCCGCGTACTACGCCAGGCTTCGCACCGACGTCGCTCGCGACAGAATCCGCTGGACGGACGCGATTGCGCGCGAGCGAACGCGCGACTTCGCCGGCGCCATTCGCGCGTACAACGCTCTCGGTGCGAAGCTCGATGCGCTGCGGTTGCGCGTGAATCCGCCTGCCGATGATGCTTCGCGAGCAGCAGCGCGTGGTGAGCTGATTTCGTACATGTCGGGGTCGGCCAACTCCGCCGACACGCGTGAAGCAATTGATTTGTTCGACAAAGTCTTCACCACCACGACCGCGGCCGAGGAACTTGCGATCGCGCGCGCCGCGGGCAAGTCAGGACTACCCGAGCGTGCGGCTACCGGCTACGCCAAGGCGCTGGGCGCAGGTCTCGGCGACGTCGCCGACAACGTGGCGTACGGCTCCGTCCTTTTTCGCCTGAGGCGCTACCCGGACGCAATCACTCAGTTCGGAAAGGTGCGCGCGCCGGCGAATCTCGCAGCTGCCGCGCAATATCAGCAGGCGCGCTCCCAGATAGCCTTGGGAAATACCGCTGCCGGTCGCTCGACGTTGCGATCGATCACCACCGCGTACGCGAACGACACCAGCGCGGCGTCGGCGCTGCTGCTGCTGGCGGATCTCGCCACCGATGACAATCGCGATCAGGACGCGCGTCAGGCGCTGGTCGCTCTTCTGAAGCGGTTCCCGAGAGGCCGGCACGCCACCAACGCTCGCTTTCGCGCCGGAATGATCTCCTACATTCAGGGAGACCGGAAAGCCGCTGCCGCTCAATTCGATTCTCTCGTTGCCCGGGACTCGAGCAGCGTCGAAGCGCTCGCCGCCGAATACTGGGCCGGCCGGTCCTACGCCGCGCTCGGCGACAAGACCCGCAGCAAAGCGAGATGGCGCGCCATAATCGCCGGCGATCCGCTCAGCTACTACGCGGTGCTGGCGGGGAAGAGACTCGACACGACGCTCGTCGCCCCGGACCGTTCGCCCCCGAATTACGCCAGGATTCCTGCCGTCGACTCGTCATTGAATCGCGTCGTCGCGCTCAAGGATGTCGGAATGGATGTGGAGGCAGGTTTCGAGAACGATCGTCTCTTCCGTGATGCTATGGCCAATCCGGGTCGAATGATTGCGACCGCGCATGCACTTGCCGGCGGTGATCAGGCGTCCCGCTCGATAGCACTCGGGCGTCGAGCGCTCGATGAGATCGGGCACAGTCCGGAGAACTACCGCCTGTACTTCCCGGTGCTGGAGCGCGAGACGCTTATCTCGAGCTCGAAGGAGAATGGCCTCGACCCGATTCTCGTCGCCGCGCTGATTCGCCAGGAATCCAACTTCAACCCGCAGGCGACCTCTCCAGCCGGGGCGCGTGGGCTTATGCAGCTGATGCCGGCGGTGGGAAAGGATCTGGCGGCGTCCAAAGGAATCGGCCCGTGGGATCCAGAGATACTCTACGATCCGGCCA
>JBKOVX010000463.1:0-2282 GCA_046724115.1 Gemmatimonadota bacterium
GAGTGCATCCTCGTGGTCGGGATCGAGAACGAGTGCTTCCTCGAAGCTGCGACGGGCCCAGGCGTATTCTTCGCGGGCGTGGTGTGCGTAGCCAACTCCTATGTGGAGCTCCACCGAGTTCGGATAGAGGCCGAGTCCCTCTCGAAGTACGTCCAGAGCTTCGTCATACTGTCCTTCGTTATACAGCTGATGCGCTCTTTCGTCGTACTCTTCAGAACTCAAAAAAGGTGTTGGCATCGCTACGCACCCTCCGAGGAGTCGAGTATAAGTCTATTGTACTCTTTAGACACTGCATTGTTCAAGGTAGTAACATCGGCTCTGGACTTGGCTCAGGCATCGCTACGAGAATTCCGACCACGGCTCAGGTGACCACTGCAATCTCCTCAGCAAAACGCCGCCAGTTTCCGCTCTCGAGAGCATGGTCGATCTCGAAGACGGCCTCGTCCAATTCCTCCTCCTTTGTAAAAAAGTGAGGCGCAATCCTGATACCAGCACCTACGCGATAATCCACGAGGATGTTCCGCGACAGGAGGTGTTGCGTCACCTCGTAGCCGTGCGGAACATCCAAAGCAATCGTTCCGCCTCGTTTTTGGGGATCGCGCGGCGCATTCACGGTATAGCCGCGGGCGTCGGCCAGCTCTATCAGGCGTGAAGTCAGGCGGACGCTTTTTTCCCTGATCGCGTCGATTCCGGCGCGGCGGAGAATCTTCGGTCCCTCGGCCGCAACGTAGAGCGCGGGGATCACTGGAGTCCCGTTCAACCAGCGGAACGCGCCGGTGGTGTACTCCATGTCTTCTTCGAAGGCGAAGGGGCGCGAGTGCGCCTGCCAGCCGGTAAGAGCCGGCTTCAGTTGATCGCGGACCGTTGGGCTCACGTAAAGGAAGCAGGCGCCCGGTCCACCACACAACCACTTGAGCACGCCACCGGTTAGAAAATCGGGCTTGCTTCGTTTCACGTCAACCGGGACGATACCAACCGCGTGAAAAGAATCCAGCGAGACCAGAGCTCCGACCTCGTGGGCCCGCCGGCAAATCGCGTCCACATCCATCAGGAAAGCGCTGCGAAAAAGGACGTGCGAGACGCAGACCAGCCGAGTCCTTTCGTCGATCGCTCGCAACAGTCTGTCGCGATCTATTCCGACACCGTCATCGGAGGGAACGCTGACGACGCGGGCGCCGAACCGTTGCGCCATCTCCGCATAAGCGTAGCGCACGGACGGAAAGTCGAGGTCCGTCATGACGACGGTGTCGCGACCTTTTGGAAAGTCGATCGCCGAAAGCACGGCGCTCTGGGCGATCGTGACGTTGGGCATCATCACGATCTCGCCCTTATCGGCGTTGATCAGCGGCGCGATCTCGTTCCCGACTTCTACGGGCTGTTCCCACCAGCCACGATTCCACGCCTTTACACCGAGCTCGCCCCAGTCGCGTCCGTATTCGGCCAGCTTCTCCGGCACTGAGCGCGGCATCGGGCCGAGCGAATTCGAGACGAGGTAGTTGGTCTTCTCGAGAATCGGAAACTCCTCGCGGAAAGCGAGGAGTGAATCGGTTGTCACAGACCCTTTCGCGATGCGTCGCGCAGCGACTTGAACTCGGCGTCGGCGTTCCAGGTCGGCACCGACTCCGCGTTGGCGATGTTGGAGCCGAAGCGGTAGACGATCTCACCGAGCTGGGCCGCGCCGGTCAGATCGAAATCGGATCGATACTCGTCGGAGGGCTGGTGGTAACGGTGGGCCGTGTAGTCTTCTGACTGTTGGAGTCCCCAGCCGCTTGGCCGTCCGACGTAGTCGTCTCCGCCGCCGATCGAGACGGAAGGAATACCGACCTTGGCGAAGGAGAAGTGATCGGAGCGGTAGAAGTGACCGGCTTCGGGATGCGCGTCCGCGGTGAGTCGGATCCCGTCGGCGCGAACGAGTCGCGCCAGCGCCGGGCCGAGCGAGCTCTTGTTGTCGCCCGTCACGTTGAGATCACGCACACGGCCGTTTAGCGGCACGATATCCATGTTGAGCGCGGCGACGATCTTCGAAGCCGGAACTGTGGGGTGCTCGCCAAAGTACTGGGAGCCAAGCAATCCCGATTCCTCGGCGGTGACGAAGATGAAGAGCTGGGAGCGACGCGGCTTCACACCCTCGGCGGCGGCGTGAGCGATGGTGAGGACGGTTGCCACACCCGATGCATTGTCGGCGGCACCGTTGTAGATCGAGTCACCGTTCACCGGAGGGCCGATCCCGAGGTGATCCCAGTGAGCGCTGTAGGCGACGTACTCGTCACGCACTTTCGGAT
>JBKOVX010000211.1:0-2844 GCA_046724115.1 Gemmatimonadota bacterium
ACGCTTGCTCGATATCGGTCGTGATCAGGCGCGACCCCTGGAAACCAGGCGAGCAGCATTGTCAGGATTGGCGCGCAGCGATTCGCGTCAGCTCGATCGAGTTGGGGCTGCACTGCTGCAGATCGCGACGAATGAGAGCGATGTCCAGCAGGTACGAACGCAGGCGTTGCAGGTGCTGTCTCGACTCGATCACGGCGCCGGCATCCAGCCGCTCATCCAGCTTGCGAATGGCAACACCATTTCGTGGATCGGTCAAGAGAGCCTGCGAGTGCTATCCGGGTCAGGAGATCCGCGCGCGCGTCAGTTTCTGCGCACGACGGCGCAAAGAACGGATCTGCCGGACGAACAGCTGGCAGTGGCCATTCGAGGCCTGGGAAGGAATTACGTGACAGCGTCCGACGCCAACCTGTTGCGGTCGCTTTATCCGCGACTCACCGGCGACCGCTCCCGTCAGGCGGTGTTGGCATCGATCGCGGAGCTCGGTGGCACCGAGAACGTCCAGTGGCTGACCAGCATCGTGCGCGACGACAAGCAACCGCCGGAGAATCGTCGACGCGCCATCGAGTACCTCTCGCGAGCGGGTGCAACGACTCCAGCCTTATTGGCGCTCTACGATCCGATTCCGGATACGCAGGTGCGGAGCACGCTGATCGGCATCTACTCGCGTCTCGCCGACAAGGCTGCCACCGACAAACTCGTATGGATCGCGCGCAACGAGCAGAACTCGCAGCTTCGACGACGCGCGGTTTCGGCGCTCTCGCGCAATTCGGATCCGACGATCCGTCAGGCTTTACAGGATATCGTCGAGAGGTAGGTCAAGGCGATCAACGGCCCGACTTGATCCTACGCGCGACGAGCTTCGGCGCCGTCCACTTTCCAAGCGTCTTCTGGAAGCACCGCTTGGGAACGATCTCCACTCCGGAGCGCGACAAGGTGTCGTACCGAGCCAGCTTTTCCGGATAGCGTGAGATCGTCGTCGGCTTGTAGGACAGTGAGAGGAAGAACTCGTCGGTGAGGCTGAGCGCGAACAGCTCCTCGATGTCTCTCGCCAGTGCCAATCTCTCGACGCCCAGCACGACCTGGCTTCCCAATCCCTTCCCGTGGTGATCCGGCGCCACCGCGACCGACGAGACTTCGGCCAGGGATGGCGAATACTCTTCCAAAGCAGCGCAGGCGAATACGCGACCGGCGGAATCGGCGGCGACGACATAATTGTCGATGCGCGACGCGATCTGCTCGAGAGTTCTCGGCAGCATCAATCCCTGTTCAGCGTAAGGGCTGACGAGCCGCAAGATCTGCGCGGCATCTGCCCGCGCCGCACCACGCACCGTCGTCGGAGACGATGGGGCTTTGCCTTTGGGGATCCGATTGATCCGGGCGGCTGCGCTTGGGAAATTATGCATGGGGAATGTATATATAAACATCCACCCCGTCGCAAGAGTTCCATCGCCGATAGGAACCTGCCCCCAGCCTACGCTAGGAGCGGCGCCGGCACGGGTTCGAGCTCAGTGAGCCGCGAAGACCGTCGTCTTGCCCGTCTTGTCGAAGGCGAGAACCTTATAGCCCTGGGTGCGCGGACCGTCCATCCCCGGCGAGCTCACCGGCATGCCGGGTACGGCGAGGCCGGCAATCTCCGGCTTCTGCGCGAGAAGGCGATCGATGTCTTCCGCCGAAACGTGGCCTTCGATCAGGTAGCCGCCGACCAGGGCCGTGTGACACGAGGTCAGCGCCGCCGGAACACCCAGACTCCGCTTGACCCCCGGCATGTCGGGGGTGTCCTTGGCGTCGACCTGGTATCCGTGCCTCGTTAGATACTGAATCCAGTTCTTGCAGCAGCCGCAGTTCGGATCCTTGTAGACGGTGATCGTCGGCTTGCTGGCGGCGCCGCCGTGCGGACGTTCGTGGACTGCCGCCGTG
Organism: Gemmatimonadota bacterium; assembly: GCA_046724115.1. Classification (GTDB taxonomy): domain Bacteria; phylum Gemmatimonadota; class Gemmatimonadetes; order Gemmatimonadales; family Gemmatimonadaceae; genus UBA4720. Next base: position 1,918 of record JBKOVX010000211.1, read on the forward strand.
GTGAGCGCAAGCGTGCTGAGGGCGGCAACGAGGGTGACGAGCTTCGTGGAAGATTTCATTCGGGAATGGATTTTAGAGTTCGCTCGATCTGTTTTCGGTGACGCCCTTCGTGGTGGCCGACGAAGATCAGCCACTGGTATAGATCGAGCTCGCCGAGGATGGCGTGATTGTGTTTGATCTCGCCCAACGCCAGACCATCAGCGGTGACGACCGCTGCTCGCAACGCTTCGCGCGAGCTCTCGAGGCCCTCGAGCGCCTCGCTGATATCGATGTTCGGGCGTGGCTGCACCTGGGTAGGAGACTGGAGTGTTCTGGCTTCCAGCGAGGCAGCGTGCCGGTCGAAGGACGGCATCACCGAGGTTGTCTCTCTCTCCTCACCCAGTCCGGCTTCCTTTGCCTGACCCACGCGCTTGGTAATGAGACGAGCAATACCTGCTTCGACCATCCGGAGGTGCTCGAGGATTTCGGCGACCGACCAGCCATCGGGTACCACGCGGCGGGACAACCAGTCGCCCGGAACTCCCTCGAAGCTTTGCAACAGCTCGCGGCGCTTTTCCTCAACGAACGTCATTGTTTCGGCGAGCCGTTGGTGCATTCGTGTCTCCATCTTGAAATCTAAGCGGGCGAACGCATGGCTAGTGGGCTTGCGCAACCCTTGACTCAAGACGATCGGGAGAGCTACAACACGCCGGCAGAAGTTCTGGCGGGATGACAAGCGATCGCCGCGTGAAAGTCGGCGGGAGGAACTGATGACGGGCCCCGAGTCCCAGCCGAGCGTGTGGAAGAGTGTGTGGGCGGTGGCGGCGGGCCTCATCGTCATCGTGATCCTTTCCTCGGCGATGGATGCCGTCATGCACGTGACTGGGGTCTTTCCGCCTTATGGGCAGGCGATGAGCAATGGCCGTTTTGCGTGGGCCACGATCTACC
>JBKOVX010000128.1:0-14120 GCA_046724115.1 Gemmatimonadota bacterium
GAGGGTCACATGCAGTGGCTCTTCGACGAGACCGGCAAGCGTTATCTCGACATGTTCGCCGGAATCGTCACCGTCTCCTGCGGCCATTGCCATCCAAAAATCGTCGCTGCGATCGAGAATCAGGTCGAGACGCTGCAGCACGCGACGACGATCTATTTGCATCCGAACATGGCGTTGCTGGCGAAGAAGCTGGCGTCGAAGATGCCGAAAGGGTTGGATGTCACCTACTTCGTGAACGACGGCAGTGAGGCCAACGATCTCGCCGTCACGATGGCGCGCCTGTACACGGGCAACACCGATGTGGTTGCGCTGCGTAACGGATATCACGGCGGGAGTCCGAGCTCGATGGGACTCACCTCACACAACACCTGGAAGTATCCGATCCCGAGCTCCTTCGGGATCCATCACGTCGTCAGTCCCGATCCTTATCGCAGTCCGTTCAGCGGTACTCCGGAAGAGATCGCCTCGAAGAGCGCGCAGGAGATTGTCGAGATAGTCCGCTATTCGACGCCAGGGAGAATCGCAGCGTTCATTGCCGAGCCGATTCAGGGTGTCGGCGGCGCAACCCATGGGGCGCGCAATTATCTCGGCGAGGCATACAAGATCACGAGAGACTACGGCGGGCTGTGCATCGCGGACGAAGTGCAGACCGGCTTCGGTCGCACCGGCGATCACTATTGGGGATTCGAGAACTTCGACGTAGTGCCGGACTTCATCACGATGGCAAAGGGTATCGGGAACGGTGTGCCGCTCGGCGCCGTTACCACGCGGATGGAAATCGCGCAGGCAATGACGCAGCGCATTCACTTCAACACCTTCGGCGGCAATCCGGTCTGCATGGCAGCGGGCCTGGCCGTTCTCGATGTCATCGACGAGGATGGACTTCAGGAGAACTCTCGAGTCCTCGGCAAGAGACTGAAGGACGGGCTGAAGAAACTGGCAGAGAATCACGCGCTCATCGGCGATGTGCGCGGCATGGGTCTGATGCTGGGTGTCGAGCTCGTTCGCGATCGGGGCACCAAGCAGCCGGCGAAGCAGGAGACACTGGCGCTGCTCGAAGCCGCTCGTGAAATGGGCGTGCTGATTGGAAAGGGCGGGCTCGATGGCAACGTGCTCCGCATCAAGCCACCGATGTGCATCACCGCCGAGGATGCCGATTTCGCCCTGGACGTTTTAGACCGCGCGTTGACGTCAGTCGCCGGCAGCTAGCGGCCAACCCGGGAAAGGAGAAGTAGCAGTGGCATTCGACCGGATCATCAAGGGCGGCAACGTCGTTACCCCAGCCGGCACGTTCACCGGCGACGTCGGCATAACCGGCGAGAAGATCAGCGCACTCGGCGTCAATCTCGAGGGTGACAAGTCGACGAAGGTCATCGACGCAAAGGGGCATCACGTCATACCCGGCGTGCTCGACGTGCACGTCCATCTCGAGCTGCCGTTCTGCGGGACGGTTTCAGCCGACGATTACAGGACTGGAACGAGGGCGGGCGCGCGCGGCGGCGTTACGACGCTGATCGACTTCGCGATCCCGTACGCCGGCGAATCGCTCAGCCAGGCCGCCGACAACTGGATGAAAAAGGCGGAAGGGAAATCGCTCATCGACTACACGTTCCACATCTGCATCACCCGCTGGAACGATCACAAGGATCAGATCAAGGGAATGGTCGACCGCGGCTTCACGACCTTCAAGGAATTCATGATCTATGAATCCGAGGGCTGGCAGTCCGACGATCGCGCCATGTTCGGAACGCTCGAGAAGATGAAAGAGTACGGCACGATGCTGCTGGTGCACGCCGAGTCAGCGCGGGTGCTCGACGAGTTGATTGCGCGTCACCACACGCCGGAGATGATGAAGAAGTACGGCGCGAGACTTCACCCCATGACGCGTCCGAACTTCATCGAAGCAGAAGCGATTCAGCGCGCTGTGCAGTGGTGCGAGGCGACTGGCGGGCAGCTCTACATCGTCCACATGTCGACTGGAGAAGGCGCAGACATCATCCGGGCAGCACAGGCGCGCGGTGTCCCGGTGCTCGCTGAGACGTGCGTGCAGTACCTGGTGCTGGACGATTCGGTATTCGATCGAGAGGACGGTCACCTCTACGCCTGCTTTCCGCAAGTGAAGAAGCCGAAGGATGTCCAGCGACTTTGGAAAGGATTGAAGAGCGGCGAAGTGTCCGTCGTGTCCACTGACACATGCACCTTCAATCGCGAGCAGAAGGCGATGTGGAATGGCGACTGGACAAAGATCCCGATGGGAATGCCGGGCCTCGAGACGCTGATGCCGCTTACATATACTCATGGTGTGCTCGGCGGGAAGATCTCGCTGGGAGAGATGTGCACCAAGCTCTCGACCAATCCGGCGAAGATCATGGGACTCTACCCGAAGAAGGGCGCGATTCAGGTTGGCGCCGACGCCGACATCGCAATTATCCACCCCGACATCAAGCACACAGTCGATCCGAATTCGATGGAGACGAACGCCGATTGGTCTCCGTATGAGGGTTGGGAGCTAGCCGGCTTCGCGCGCACAACCTTGTCACGGGGTGACGTGATCGTCGACGACTACTGCGTGGTCGGCAAGGAAGGGCGCGGCCAGTGGCTGCCGCGTAAGACCGCCGGCCTCGCTTCGTGAGCGCTGTCGCGGCGGGCGGGAGTTATACCGCCACGACCTACGCTCCCGACGACATCAAGAACAGCCCGCTCTGGAATCCGGATCTCGCGCCTACCGATCCGGCCCGACGCACCTGGTCCACCTATAACATCGCGGCGCTCTGGATCGGGATGAGCGTGGTCATCACCACGTACACGCTCGCCTCCGGATTGATGGAGCAGGGAATGACGTGGTGGCAGGCGATGATCACGATCCTGCTCGGCAACGTGATCGTGTTGATCCCGATGGTTCTGAATGCGCACGCGGGCACGAAGTACGGGATATCGTTTCCGGTGTTGTGTCGGGCGAGCTTTGGAGTGCGCGGCGCCAACATCGCCGCGATTCTGCGTGCGATCGTAGCCTGTGGATGGTTCGGCATTCAGACGTGGATCGGTGCGCTCGCGCTCGACGCACTGTTCAAGGCTGCCTGGCCGGGTTGGGCAAACTTGCCGGGAAGCGTGGCGATCGCCTTCGCGATTTTCTGGGGAATCCAGGTGCTGATCATCCTCAAGGGTACCGAGGGAATCAAAATCCTGGAAAGCTGGTCGGCGCCGTTGCTGCTGGGTGGCGGAGCGTTGCTCCTCTTGTGGGCGATCAGGAACGGCGGCGGACTCGGTCACATCCTGAGCGAGTCTCAAAAGCTCCAGAGAGGACACGGTCTGTTCTGGGCGATCTTTCCCGCAGCACTGACCGCCAACGTCGGCTACTGGGCGACGCTCAGTCTCAACATTCCCGACTTCACCAGGTACGCGAAGAGCCAGCGCTCGCAGGCGCTCGGGCAGGCGCTCGGCCTGCCGACGACCATGACTGCGTTCGCATTCATCGGTGTCGCGGTGACGAGCGCCACGATCGTCATCTTCGGCCAGGCGATTTGGGATCCGGTCGTCCTCGTCAGTCGCATCGGGCGTGCACCGGTGATCATCTTCGCCGCGCTCGTCGTTCTGGCGGCGCAGCTGACGACGAATATGGCAGCTAACGTCGTCTCGCCCTCCAACGATTTCTCCAATCTGAGCCCCCGCCGAATCAGCTACGTCACAGGCGGGCTCATCACGGCGGTGCTCGGCATCCTGATGATGCCGTGGAAACTCTACTCGGATGCAGCGGCCTACATTTTCACCTGGCTGCTCGGCTACTCGAGTCTGATGGGAGCACTCGGCGGAATTCTGATAGCGGATTACTGGATCATCAGGAAACAGCAGCTCGCTGTCGACGACCTGTTCAAGGTTCGCGGCAGATACACGTACAGGAACGGAATCAATCCACGAGCAGTGATCGCGCTGGTACTGGCGATCGCCCCTGTCATCCCCGGTTTCGTTCGCGCCGTGTCGACGCCCGGCGGAACGGTCGTCAACCCGAACTTCTTCGACAGAGTCTATTCGTACGCCTGGTTCGTAACCTTCGCTTTGAGCTTCGTCATCTATTGGCTGCTGATGCGTCGCGAGAGCGTCGCGCCATCACCTGTCAAACCATAGGGAGATTTCTGAATGGCCCGTATCGTCAAGTGTGGATTGATTCAGGCTTCTCACGCGGGCTCGACCGACGCGCCGCTGGAGGCGATCCGCGAAGCCAACATCGAGAAGCATCTAAAGTTTCTCGATCAGGCCGGCAAGCAAGGCGTGCAGATAATCTGCATGCAGGAGATTTTCACAGGCCCGTATTTCTGCGCCGAGCAGAACACCAAGTGGTACGACATGGTCGAGCAGATACCAGATGGGCCGACCACGCAGATAATGCAGGAAGTCGCGAAGAAATACGGGATGGTGATCATCGTCCCGATCTACGAAGAGGAGGGGACCGGCGTCTACTACAACACGGCAGCGGTGATTGACGCCGACGGGACGTACCTCGGGAAATACAGGAAAAGCCACATCCCGCACACCGCGCCGGGGTTCTGGGAGAAGTTCTATTTCAAGCCCGGCAATCTTGGGTATCCGGTGTTCAAGACGCAGTACGCCGACATCGGGGTCTACATCTGCTACGACCGGCACTTTCCTGAAGGCGCGCGTGAGCTTGGTCTCAACGGAGCTGAGATCGTGTTCAATCCGTCGGCGACGGTGGCGGGGCTATCGGAGTACCTGTGGAAGCTCGAGCAACCCGCGCACGCGGTAGCGAACGCATTCTTCGTTGGCGCGATCAATCGCGTCGGGTTCGAGAAGCCGTGGAACATCGGCGAGTTCTACGGCCAGAGCTACTTTTGCGATCCCCGCGGACAGATCGTTGCGCAAGCGAGCCGCGATCGCGACGAGCTGATCACCGCCGACCTCGACCTGGACATGATTCGCGAAGTACGAAATGTCTGGCAGTTTTTTCGGGATAGGAGGCCGGAAACTTACGGAGGTCTGTGTCGGCTTTAAGATTCGAGCGGCAACTTACGACTACCGGCTGGGGGCAATGCGAATGTGGCCTTTGTTGACTGGAGTCGCACGCCGAGTATCCCGCCCGACCCGCCGCGCATGGACTTCGCAGACTTCGCGGTAACTCACACCGAGACGATCGAGCTCACCTTCCCAATCGAGTCCTTCGGCGGTGCGCCGCGCGCCGGTTGCCAGCTGGCGGCGTAAACCTGGATTCATGGCGAGACGAACCATGGCGTGCGCCATTTCCGCGACATCTCCAGGGGGATAGGCCAGTCCGTTCTCCTCGTGTCGCAGGTGGTCGGCGACACCGCCGGCGGGAGTGGCGATGACTGGGAGACCGCTGGCCATCGCCTCCAGCACCACCAGGCCCAGCGTTTCGGTCAGCGACGTAAGCACGAAGCAATCAGCGCTGGCGTAAAGCTGCGGCAGCGCGCGTTTGTGGTCGAGCACGCCAAGGAAGGTGACGTCAGGCGGTGCGACAGCGCGCAAAGCACGCTCCTCCGGTCCACCGCCGGCGATCACGAGATGCATGCTGCCTGCAGGCATCAGGTTGCGCGCGATTCCGAATGCCTCGAGGATGCGATGAACGCCCTTCTCGGCGGCCAAACGACCGACGTGGAGAAGGACGAACTTGCGCTCCCAGCCGTGGAGCAGGCGAATCAGCGGGTCGCCGCGATGAGGCGCAAAGACTTTCGTGTCGACAGTTCTGCCCCACACTTCGACGTCCTGTATCCCCAGCGCCAGGAGATCAGCTCGCGCTGCCCGCGACGGCGTGAATGTGCGCAGCGCGCGGCCGTGGAAGCGAGCGATGTAGTTGGAGACCGCCGTCCGCAGACTCGGAGCGCCGTACGCCTCAGTGTAGCGGCCAAAGTCCGTATGGTAGGACGTCACCAGTGGGAGAGAAGCACGCTGCGCAGCGACCTCGCCAAGCCGGCCGATCATGAATTCCGTCGCGCAGTGAACGAGGTCCGGCTTGAAATCCCTTATGGCGCTCGCGACCTGCCAGTAGAACGGCGCGGCGAGCCTAATGTCGGGATAGGGCGGAAACGGGACGCTCGGGACGTCGACGTGGTAGTCGGCGATGCCGAAGTCGTTTACGAAATGCCGGACACCTGTCGCCGGGTTAGCTGGGTACCGCGGTGCGACGACCGCGACGCGCCAGCCGCGTTCGCGCAGTCCGGAGACGGCGAGCGCGGTGACGACTGAGACTCCATTAACCTGGGGCGGGTAAGTGTCAGTGCAGTAAAGAACGCCCGGTGTCGGGCGACTAGTCGATGGCAGCGAAAAAGTCCCGAAAGTGCTAAACAAAAGGTGGCCACGGTTCGTAACTGGTTCGCACGTTCTCTGTCACGACCGTGTATTGATTTGCGTAACCCCCGATGGCATCGGCAGTTACGCGGTTGGGCTGCATCGTTACAGAGTCGGGTTCCGTTCGTGGTCTGATAGAGACATCCGATCACTACGATTCGGAGCGCGCGGAAGACATGAGTCTGACGCGACTTCCTAACCCGAGCTGCCTATGTTCAGCCCGACGATTCTGTTATCAAGCCTTGGCGCGCGCGACCGCACGCTCTTTCAGCGGTGGGCGCTGACCGATTCGTCACGACGTGCACGCACTTTATGGACGATCCTGACGAACGTTGGTGGCGCCACGTTCACGATCCTCGCAGTTACCCTGCCGCTCTTGTGGGGTGGCGAGCTGGCGGCGGTGGCTCGACAGGCGCTGATTACGCTTGCCGTGTCGCACGTGATCGTACAGGTGATCAAGCGAACCGTTGGCCGACCGCGTCCGTCGCGAGGACGAGCTGGGAGGGCGCTGGTGGTCGAGCCCGACCGATTTTCCTTCCCTTCGGGTCATGCAGCGGCGGCGATGTCCGTCGCTTTTGTTTATGCGACCGCTTATCCGTCGCTGGCATTGCCGCTCGTTGTGTTCGCTGCGGCGGTCGGGATTTCGAGAGTCTTCCTCGGTGTTCATTATCCGGGCGATGTCCTGATTGGCCAGATCATCGCGGTAATTACGGGCATGTTCGCTTTATACATGTAAGAACAGAACACGGCTTCCCGCCTCCCGCCTCCCGCCTCCCGCCTCCCGCATCTGGCGGTGACCTAGCCCCAACTTAGATTCGCGGTGATGACACTCCGCGATTTCGAAATCGACAAAGACATCCGACGGGCGTCGACGCTTCCGGCGCGAGTGTACTCGGACCCTGAATACTTCGATGCGCAGAAGGATCGCGTCTTCGCGCGCAGCTGGCAGTACATTGGCGATGCCGCGCGCGTCAAGGCGCCAGGACGTGTCGCACCGCTGACTCTGCTCGACGGATGCCTTAGCGAACCGCTAGTGATTACATCCGACGACGAAGGCAAGGTTCGCTGCCTATCCAACGTTTGCACGCATCGCGGATCGATCGTCGTGGAAGGTGAAGGACACCTGCGCTCGCTGCGCTGCCGATATCACGGGCGCAGATTCGGCCTCGACGGCAAGTTTGTGTCGATGCCGGAGTTCGACACGACTGTGGGTTTTCCGTCGGAGAAGGACAACCTGCCGCAGCTGCCGCTAGAGCGATTTGGTCCGCTGCTTTTTAGCGGACTCGCTCCGGAGATGTCGTTCGACGATTGGATCGCACCGGTTCGGGAGCGCGTGTCGTTCATGCCCCTGGATGATTTCGCGCCCGATCTGGCGACGGCCCAGGACTACCTGATCAGCGCGAACTGGGCCCTGTACTGCGACAACTATCTCGAGGAGTTTCACATCCCTTATGTCCATGCGGGACTGGCGGAGAAGCTCGATTACTCGGGTTATCGAACGGAGCGATTCCGCTGGGGAAATCTGCAGCTGGGCATATCTAAACCGGGTGAGCCGGCGTTCGAGCTGCCAAAATCGCATCCGAACGCCAACGAACGAGTGGGCGCGTTCTATTTCTGGTTGTTCCCCAACATCATGTTCAACTTCTACCCGTGGGGATTGTCGCTCAACGTTGTCTCGCCGTTGAGCGTCGGCAGAACACGGGTCGCATTCCTCTCCTACGTCTGGAATTCATCGCTGCGCGAAAGCGGGGTTGGAGCGGGTTTGCACCGCGTGGAGATGGAGGATGAGGAGGTTGTCGAGTCGGTGCAGCGGGGCGTGCGCTCGAGATTGTACGATCGCGGCCGCTACTCCGAGCGTCGTGAAGTCGGAACGCACCACTTCCACGAGCTGCTCGCCGATTTCATGAGGCGGCCTCCCGGCGAGAACGGGAATTCGCGTCTGACTCCGCGCGCGTGAGTGATCCCGCGATCTCGCGGGATCCTGCGCGCAGGCGCGGCTCGAGTCCGGGGCTGCTCGCCGTACTGGGAGTGGTCTTCGGACTCTCCGTTACCGTCGGCAACAGTATCGGCTCCGGCATTCTGCGCACGCCGGGTCTGGTTGCGCAGCTGCTTCCGTCGCCCCTGCTGTTTGTCGCGGTCTGGATAATCGGCGCGCTTTACGCCGCGCTGGGCGCGAACTCACTGGCGGAGCTGGCAGCGATGATGCCGCAGTCCGGGGGCTATACAGTTTATCTGCGCCGGGCGATGGGACCATATGCCGGCTTTGTGATTGGCTGGAGCGACTGGTTGTCGACGTGCAGCAGCCTGGCGCTCGCTGCGTTGGTGATCGGCGAATACACCGCAATTCTCCTGGGTCTGTCGAAGAGCTTGACTTCGACAATCGCCAGCGTGGTGATCGTGATCTTTGCGCTGATTCAGTGGCGTGGTGTGAAAACGGGCAGTCTCGCGCAGACCATCACGTCAGTCCTCAAAGCTCTCGCTTTCGCGATTCTGATCGGAGCCTGCTTTGCGCTCGGCCACGGTTTCGATCGCGGCGGATCAGGGCCAGCAATGCCAGCCGGGTTTGGTTTTCTCGTCGCGTTCGTGTTGACGATGCAGGCAGTGATCTTCACGTACGACGGCTGGAATGGGATTGTCTACTTCTCCGGTGAGCTTCGTAACCCGGATCGCGACATTCCGCGTTCGATGTTCGGCGGCGTCGCTGCCGTGGCCGGGATTTATCTGCTGGTCAATGTCGGCTTTCTGCACGTGCTGACGATCGGTGAGATGGCTGGGCAGCCGCTGGTGGCGGCAACAGCAGCGAAGAGTCTGTTCGGCGCGCATGGAGACGCGGTCATTCGCGTCATTACCATCGTCTCACTTCTCAGCGCAGTGAACGCGTACCAGTTGATGACGTCACGCGTCCTCTATCGGCTTAGTACGTTCGGATTTATTCCGGCGGCTGACTATGTCAATCGTGGTGGGACCCCAGTGGTCGCTTTGCTACTCAGCGCGGCAGCGTGTCTGGTGATGGTAATCACAGGCACGCTGGAAATAGTCCTGGCGGTGACCGCCTTCCTGTTCGTTGCACAGTACTCGCTGATCTTCATTACAGTGTTCATCCTCCGCCGGCGCGAGCCAAATGCGCGTCGCCCGTTCGAGGCGATCGGGCACCCGTGGACGACGGGACTGGTGCTCGTCCTGTCGATTGGATTCCTCGGCGGGGCATTTGTCACTGACACGATGAACAGCATTTACTCGCTGCTGATGCTGGCGCTGAGCTGGCCGCTCTATCTGTTGCTGCGTCCACGACGCGATCTGCGCGCCGGGATCGACTGAGCGTAGCGTCTAGTCATAGCGTTTCGGGCACTCTATTCGCGGCCGCTCCCAGGCACGTAGCGCTGCGTCCGCTGCCAATATGCTGCGATTCCACTCGTACCAGCGGCGCGGTGCCGGCAGGGGCTTGCAGGCGAAGACGCGGTCGAGAGAATCGCGCTGCGCCTGCGGAAGTTCGGAGCGTCGTTGCGCAATTGTGGGAGTCGCGTCACGTGAAAGACTGCCCGCGTACGAGGCATCGAACTTTCCGGTTTTCGCCGCGCGATCGATGTTCTTGTTGACGATCCAGGCCTCGTAATTCCAGAAGACCAGAACGGTGAAGGAAGCGAGCGCAATTTCGGCGACTCGCCGCCCGAATGAGACCGAGATTTTGCCGCGGCGGATCTCCCAAGCGAGTGCCGCGAGCGCCACACCCATCGCAATCATGTAGGCCTGAGCGACCACACGAGCTTCCGTAAAACCGTACGCCTCTTCGTACAGAAGGACCCGGCGAAACGCTGACAACAGCACGAGCTCGAGCGCGACGATGAGCGCGATTTCCAGGCGCCGCAACATCGTCAGGTCCCGCTCCGTTGCCTGAGTCGGGCGCGCATACTCGAGGATCAAGATGATCGCGCTCACCAGCGTCGTCGCGACGGAGAGCTGACCGAATCCACGGCGCGCGAATTCGGCGAAGGTAATCCCGGTCCCGACGGCGGCCGGTGGTGGATGAATCAAGTAGGAGACCTGCAGCGCGACGAATAGCCAGAGAACCGCGAGCGCGCTCCACAGAACCATCCGCTGTTCTGTCAGGCCGATGGCGGGGCGAGTCGTCAGCGTTGGAAACTGAGGCAGCTTGGCGACAAGTTGCCGGAGTCCCAAGGTGTTGGCGCCGAGTGTCAGCGTCAGCAGGAAAATGAAGAAGGCAAGCCGAAATGGAAATGACCAATCCGGCAGCCACGCCGCGATGCGGTCAGTGCCCCAGCGGATGACAGGATCAGCGCTGCCGAGCAGGGCGATCAGGACGATTACCAGCGGGGCGGCGAGTAGGCTGCCTTTGATAATTGCTCGCGACCGTGAGGAAGAGACGGTTCGCGGAGCGCCGGCCGCCTCGAGGGCACTGGCGGCAGCGACGCGCAAAGGCGCGAGAAAGGGAACAGCGACCAGCAGTCTCGCCGACAGCTCGCTCCAGCGCTCCGCGCCCAGGGTGATTACAGCCATTCCGAGCAGCATTGCGTCGGCGAGTACGGTCTGGACGTGATGAGCGTCGTTGGCGGTGAAAGCGAAGGCGATACTGAGCAGGACGGCCCAGCTGAGCAGTATTAGCAGCGGTGTCTCAACTTTTCGAACAGCCGCAAGCCGGGCGAGAATCAGCGAACTGGAGGCGGCGACGACCCAGATCGTCCAGTTGATTCCGGGGAAGGCGTCGTAAAGGATTGCTGCCCCGAGAGCCGAGGTCAGGACGGCGCAGATCCAGGCGAGTTTTGTCGAGCCAGGCTGATCAGTAGGTAGAGTCATGGTGTGGAAGAGACGATGCAGAGTACTTTACGTAACAAAGTAAGTGGACGCAAGTGCGTTTTTCACCCGGTTGCCTTGACTTAGCTTGCTGAGCGGATACTTTTCCAAGGCTATGGCGGAACGCGGTTTACCGCGCCCGTCGAAACTCAAAATTGATCGCCACGAAGCGCTGTGGCGCGCCTCGAGTCCCCACCCGCGAACCAGTTGCGGATGCACCCGGCGGCAGCGGATGGATACCGGTCCCGGACAGGGGCGGCTGGTCCACCCGCGTTTTTGTTGAAGTTACACCGGGCCGATCGCTTTTCGCGGTCCAAGAGATTACGAACGGTTGATGCCTGCAAACGCTATCGCGGCGCGCGCAGCTTCACATAGAGAGAATTCGAACAGAATATGGCACGCAACACCCCACTCGATCACTACCGTAACATCGGCATCATGGCCCACATCGATGCCGGGAAGACGACTATGACCGAGCGCGTTCTCTACTACACCGGCAAGACCCACAAAATCGGCGAGGTGCACGAAGGCACCGCGACGATGGACTGGATGGAGCAGGAGCAGGAGCGCGGCATCACGATTACCTCCGCCGCGACCACCGCTTTCTGGGAGCGCAACGGGACCGAGTACCGCATCAACATCATCGACACGCCCGGCCACGTGGATTTCACGGTCGAAGTCGAGAGATCCCTGCGCGTGCTCGATGGCGCAGTGACTCTTCTCGATTCCGTCGCCGGCGTCGAGCCGCAGACGGAGACGGTGTGGCGTCAGGCTGACCGCTACAAAGTCCCGCGACTTATCTTCGCCAACAAGATGGATCGCGTCGGCGCCGACTTCGATCGCTGTCTGCGCATGATCAAGGATCGACTCACCAAGGACGCTTATCCGATTCAGCTTCCGGTGGGAAGCGGCGAGGCCTTCACCGGCCACATCGACGTCATCGAGCGCAAGCAGTACATCTTCGACGACGAATCACTCGGCAAGAAGTTCGAGATCACCGACGTCCCCGAAGAGTTTAAGGAGCGGATGGAGAAGGCCCGGCACGACGTGATCGAGGCCGCCGTCTCGCACGACGAAGCGCTGATCGAGAAGTACTTCAGCGGCACCGAGCTCACCATCCCGGAAATTCGACACGCCATTCGCAGCGCCACCGTCGGCGGTTTCATCGTGCCGGTGCTCTGCGGAGCCGCGTTCAAGAACAAGGGTGTTCAGGCAATGCTCGACGCCGTCGTCGACTACCTCCCTTCGCCAGCCGACGTTCCCGCTATCATCGGCCACGTCCAGGACGGCGAAACCGCGGAGCGACATCCGAGCGACGACGAGCCGTTCGCGGGTCTCGCGTTCAAGATTGCTACCGACCCGTTCGTTGGTAAGCTGACGTTCTTTCGCGTCTACTCCGGCGTTCTCGAGTCCGGCTCGTACGTCTACAACGCCACCAAGGACAAGCGGGAGCGCATCGGACGTCTGCTCCAGATGCACGCCAACAAGAGGGAAGAGATCGAAGAAGTGCGCGCCGGCGACATCGCCGCGGCGATCGGACTCAAGGACACGCGCACCGGCGACACCATGACTATGGAAGATTCGCCGATCATTCTCGAGGCAATGAAGTTCCCGGCGCCGGTCATCGACGTCGCAATCGAGCCGAAGACCAAGGCCGACCAGGACAAGCTGGCAATCGCACTGCAGAAGCTGTCAGAGGAAGATCCGACTTTCCGCGTTCACTCCGATCAGGAGACGGGCCAGACGATCATTTCCGGAATGGGCGAGCTTCACCTGGAGATCATCGTCGACCGCATGCAGCGCGAGTTCAAGGTCGACGCGAACATCGGGCGCCCGCAGGTAGCTTACCGCGAGACCATTCGCAAGCGCGTCGAGAAGGTCGAAGGCAAGTTCATTCGCCAATCCGGCGGTAAGGGCCAGTACGGACACGTTGTGATCAACGTAGAACCCGCCAAGCAAGGTGAAGGATTTATCTTCGAGGACAAGATCGTCGGCGGCGTGATTCCGCGTGAATTCATCAAGCCGTCGGAAGAGGGAATGCGCGAGGCGCTGGAAGGCGGCGTCCTCGCGGGCTATCCAATGGTCGACGTGAAGGCCGAGCTGGTCTACGGCTCCTACCACGACGTCGACTCCAGCGAAATGGCGTTCAAGATTGCCGGCTCGATGGCGATCAAGGAAGCGGCGAAGAGAGCTGGCGCCGTGATTCTCGAGCCGATCATGAAAGTCGAAGTCGTCTCACCCGATCAGTACATGGGCGACGTACTTGGCGACCTTTCATCCCGCCGCGGGAGAATCGGTGGAATGAATCAGCGCGGCGAAGCGCAGGTCATCGATGCGATGGTTCCGCTGTCGGAGATGTTCGGATACTCCACCAAGCTGAGATCGATGACGCAGGGCCGCGCGGTTTACTCGATGGAGTTCGCGCATTACGAAGAAGTACCAAAGTCGAAAGCAGAAGAAATCATCAATAAAGTCACCGCAAAGTCGAGATAAGAATGAGCAAAGAGAAATTCAATCGGACGAAGCCGCACGTGAACGTGGGAACGATTGGCCACGTCGATCATGGTAAGACCACTCTCACCGCGGCCATCACGGCGATCCAGGCCAAGAAGGGGCTGGCGCAGTCGGTGGCCTTCGATCAGATCGACAAGGCTCCGGAAGAGCGCGAGAGAGGGATCACGATCGCGACGGCTCACGTCGAGTACGAGTCGGAAAAGAGACACTACGCGCACGTCGACTGCCCGGGCCACGCCGATTATGTGAAGAACATGATCACGGGTGCCGCCCAGATGGACGGAGCGATCCTGGTGGTGAGTGCCGCCGACGGCCCGATGCCGCAGACGAGAGAGCACATTCTTTTGGCCAAGCAGGTCAACGTGCCCTACATCATCGTGTTCATGAACAAGGTGGACATGGTCGATGACTCCGAGCTGCTGGACCTGGTGGAGCTGGAAGTGAGAGAGCTCCTTAGCTCGTACGACTTCCCTGGCGACGAC
>JBKOVX010000120.1:0-4611 GCA_046724115.1 Gemmatimonadota bacterium
TTGCAGCACTGAGCGCTCGCGAGCCTCACCGGGGTCGGCCGCCAACGGCGCGACGTGGGCGCTCTCCAGAAGAATTCCCTCACGGATCCCGTACGCCGACACAACCAGCTCCTTTGCTTCGACGCGCGCCGCGACTTCCGCGGCGACAGCAAGTCCGCCCACGATGATGTCGCTTCTCGCGGCGTTCAGCCCGGGAACCGTCTGACGCTCCGCGATCGACATGCTTTGCAGCATGTCGACGATGTGCTCGAGCTCCACTCGGGGGATCACAGTGCCGTGCACCGTCTTGGCGCGTTCCATTCCGATCCGCGCCAGGTAGATCGATGCCAGGCTCGTAAACGTGCCGCCAGAGCAGAAAACCCTCGTCGCGTGCCAGTGGCGCGCCGCGAGTCGGCGACGGAGCTCGGTGCGAACGTGCTTCCGCAGCTTGCGCATGCCTTTCTTTTTCGCGTCCGGCCCGAGGAAGCTCTCCGACATGTGGATGGCTCCCAGCGGCAGCGACACCAGACGGTCGACCAGTCCATCTTCGCTCAGCGCCAGCTCCAGCGAGCCGCCGCCGATATCCATGACTACAGCGCGGCCCGAGCCGAGATCGAAATGAGCGAGCGCGCTGCGAAAGCTGAGTCGGGCTTCGTCCTCTCCGCGCAGAATTCTCACCTTGAGCCCAGTCTCGCTCTGCACGCGTCGCAGGAACTCGTCGCCATTTGCGGCGTCGCGCACCGCGCTGGTGGCTACGACTTCGGTTCGCTTGACGCCCTGCTGGGAGCCGAGTGTCGCCATTCTCGTCAGCGCGATGAGGGCATTCTGGATCGCCATCTCGCCCAGGACGCCAGTCTCGAGCAGACCGGCGCCGAGTCGCGGCGCGGCTTTCATTTCGTCGACGACGCGAATCGTACCGTTGGGCGAAACGTCGGCGATCGTCTGACGGATCGAGTTGGATCCGATGTCGATCGCCGAGATGCGGATATCCTCACCTGCGGGCACGCCAGAGGTGCTGAGTGTGAGGTGCGGTGTCGACGAAGTTGCCATGCTACAAACTTGACGTCTAACGTCGGAAATTGAAACGGTTTTTTTGACTAGTGACCGCTCAGTGACAATGACGACTGCCGGGATCCCAGACTTTTCCGCTCGTGTCGATGAAGGCGTGAGTGTACTGGCCGTTGCCAAGGGTCAGCTTTAGAACGCCGAACCGTCCCTGGATCTGCGCCGCTGAGTTCCCGGCGACGGGATAGCCGATCCGTCGCAGGTTACCGCCTCCAGTCCCCGAGATGATCTGCTCGATTCCGTGAAGGGAATCGGGCACTCCGGCCGGTGTCTGCGGGAAGAATCTCTCGTAATCGTGCTCGTGTCCGTTGAGGACGAGATCGACGCCGGCGGTGAAGAGAATCTCCCAGAGGTTTCTGACACCCCCGCTCGATCCGTATACGCCGGAGCTGAACAGCGGACGATGGAAGTAGGCGAGCGCGCACAAGGTTCGATGCTGCTGAAGATCATTACGCAGCCAGTCTTCCTGCGCCTTCACCTCGGCGTCGGTCCCATACCCAAAGTAGAGCTCGCTGTTGAGCGATATCACGTGCCAGCCGCCGACGTCGTAGCTGTAATAGCCTTTGCCGCGCGGACCCGCTCGGTCGGCGAAGTAGTCGAAGTACGGGTCGGCGCTTCCACTGTCGTAGTCGTGATTTCCCGGTGACGGACGAATGCGACTCATGATGCGCGGAGTTCCCCAGGTCGTGGTGAAGCAGCGCTCAAAATCGCGCCGGATTCCCTCCGGGCCGGACGGGTACGCGTTGTCGCCGAGTGTGAACACGACGCTCGGCAGCTGCGCTAGGCTGTCGGCTCGAACTACGCTGTCGACGAGCCGCGCCGTTGCCATATCGCCGCTCGTCCCGCAGACGGCGATGTCGCCGGCCCCGACCATCACGGGAGCGGAGGCGATGACTAGCTCCTTACCGTTTGCGCCGGGGAGGGTTGCGGGAGGGCTCTCGCCCCGCGAACACGCCATTATCAGTAGCGGCACAACTACAACTGAACGGGTGCGAGGTGTGGTCACTGCAACTGAACGGGGTGCGAGGTCTGAGAAGCGTAGGTGCGAGCTCGCAGTTCACAACGCCGGGACGTCTCTACTCGCATGATGGCAAAGGCTGTTGCTTGTGGTTTGAATGCCTTCAGTGACGTCCCGGCGTCGTGAACTAAAAACTGGCACCTATGCTTCCCGCTGCTCGCACCCGTTCAGTTCTAAGAAATGCAGGTTGTTGAGTTGCCAGAGTGCTGCGCATCAACCGTACCGCCCGCCCGATGCCAGTCTAGAACGCGAACCCGATATTCGACACCACGTGATGCGTCTTGCTGTTCGTGAACAGCAGCTGAACGCTGATCCCCGGATTGATCGCCCCGACCCAGAATCCCCCGCCGGCCGCGCTGTGCCATCCTCCCGGCGAATCGCCGTTCACGTAGACTCGAGCGGCGTCGCCGAATCCGATCAGCCCCACATCCAACGGCAAGATCAACGGGAACTTTGCCACCGGCACTCGGAGCTCCGTCGTTCCGTAAAGCGACGCGTCGCCGGCGTACCGCTGGAGTTCCTCGGTTCTGAGCGTCTCTGACCCGCCGACGAACGCCGCGTCGAAGTACGGGAAATCTCCCCACAGTTTCTTTCCACCGGCGCGAAATGCGAGCACGGGTTTCTTCGCGATGGGAATGGTGAAGAACGCCGTCGCCCAGCCATCGACCGACTCGTATGCTTTCGCCACATCCCACATCGCAGGGTAGCCATTTCCGGTGAGGTCGAGCGTGAACCGCGGCTTCAGCGTGTCCTGCATCCACTTGTTGTCGTAGTGCGCTCGCAGCTGCAGCCCCGCTTGTCCGAACTTGGTAAACCCGTATGGCCGCAATTGGGAGATAAACCTGTTGCCAACGCTGTCGGTCGTGGTGTAGCGCACGACCGGTCCGATCGAGATGTCGCTCACCGGATTCGGCGAGACGCCAAGGCCCGGTCGGAATTGCCACTGCCGCTGGTGGACATCGTAGAAGCTGGTCCTCAAATCCGCCACGTCGTTGCCGAATCCCTTGAACTGCACTACCTGGAACTGGGACATGTATCCGTCGACAGGGATGTGAACGCCGGATTCCTCGAATCTCTTGTCGAAGTAACCGCGGACCCTCCAGCGATTGCTCGCCGCTGAGTAAGAGACGGTGCCACCTATCATCCGCCAGTAAGGGACGTCCCGAAAACCGTAGGAGTAATGCGTGACGCCAAGCTCTGGATAAATCCCCAGTCTGCGCTGCGAATGCAGCTTCGCTACCGGCACAAGCGACGATCCGCGATCCCTGCTCGCCGGGAGCAGCACTCCGTTGGCGTGCACCCATGGCCGCCGGTTGAAGGAATGGTTGAATGCGTTGTCGACGTTTTTCCTTTCATCGACGGTGTCGGGCGCGTACTTCACGTTCTCGACGCTCCCGCGATCGTAGAACCGCGTCGGATTTCTTTGGCCACCGACCGTCGACACATCGGTGAAGGTGTTGGTGCCGTTCCCGCCGATGACGCGCACGGGAATGCTGCTTCGAACGGAACCTGTCACAGTTGCGCGGTCGTTGCCGCCGTGCAGGTAGATGCGAATCTCCTTCGTGTCGGCGAGCAGGAACCTGCGCGAGAGATACGGCGGGTCGTTGCCGGATTGGATGACGACGTCGACGATGCCATCACCCGCCCTCGTGACAGTCAACTGTTCGTCGGCGTCGGTGCCATGAATGTCCGCCATCGTCCAGAGCTCGCCGTAGTATCTGTCTGCGGCGCCGCGTAGCGCGTTGCGACGTGCCTTGAGCTTGGCGGCGAGCGTCCGCGAGTTGCTCGCGTACTCCGGCGGCAGCGTCGTGAGCGCGTTGTCGATGACTGGATCGGTGATCGTCTGCATGATGCTCGTCGCCACTGAGTCCCAGACCGACTTGTCGAGACTCTGGAGCATCCTTCGGTCAAACTCGTCCGCGTTGGCGAACAACCCCGCCGGGTCAGGATACTCGGCATCGTACGTGACCAGGTTCGGCAACTCGAAACGGGCGACCCTCATCACGAAACCGCCGTAAGAGACGAACGCTTTGTCGCGATCGGTCGCAATCGGTTCCAGCGTCGCCTCGTCGCCCTTGCCGAAACGTGCCCACTTCCACTGGTCAGGATGCCGGTCGTTGTCGCCAAGGAGCATGTCCATCTCGACCGCCGTGAGGAATTTCCGCGCGTCTACTCGAGTACCCGGGCTGGCGTTGATTCGCGCGAGAAGCGTATCGCTGCCGATTATCTTGTCGGCGCCCGCGAAGGCTTTCCCCTTGTCCGGGACGTCGGGATGCTCCTCCAGCTCACCCAGCATACCGGCGAACTCTTTTTGGAATTCGCCAAGCGACGGGTCGTCGGGCATCATCGCCACTGTCGGCGTTGGATGAAGCACACCAAGCGCGGATTGAATCGGTGCGGCGGCGAGCGCACCCAGTGGGTGCGAAGCGCTCCCTTCATCGCGAACGATGTACCAGATGATGGTTCCCCGGTACTGTTCTGGAAGAATACTGAAGCCCTTCT
This sequence comes from Gemmatimonadota bacterium, assembly GCA_046724115.1. Lineage (GTDB taxonomy): Bacteria > Gemmatimonadota > Gemmatimonadetes > Gemmatimonadales > Gemmatimonadaceae > UBA4720. The sequence continues at coordinate 4,565 of JBKOVX010000120.1, forward strand.
TCACGGAGCGGAAAGCCCACTCAGTGCCGTCGGCGGCCTCGAATCGC
>JBKOVX010000068.1:0-3251 GCA_046724115.1 Gemmatimonadota bacterium
ATGTCCAGGTGGCCCCGTTGTCGGTCGACCGGTACAGCCGGAATCCGTCTGTCTTCACCGTGCTCGCGGTGAACTTGAAATCGATCGCGTAGCTGCTCGACGGCCAGGCGTCGAGATCCGACGGGGCGGGAGGAGCCGTGGCGGGTGCCGCCGGTGTGGTCGCACAGATTGTATTCGAGAACGCCGACGAGTATGAGCTCGTGTCGACTACCTTCACTGCGCGCACCTTGTAGCAGTATTGCGCCGCGGACGCGAGCCCGGTGTCGCTAAGCGCGACGACATTTGCCGGAACTGACTTCAGCAGTGTAAAAGTACCCATATCGCCCGTTGTCGAGCGATGGACTTCGAAGCTGGTTTCATCGCTCGAGTTGTCCTGCCAGCCGAGACTAATACGAGTGCTGTACGCGTATGCCTGCGCGTTTGACGGCGCAGCCGGAGGCGGGGGTGGCGGCGAGGGCGGCGGGGGCGGCGCGGCGATCGTTGCGCATGCGGTATTGGAGAAGAGCGAATAAATGATGTTCCGTCCATTTACTCTGACTCCACGAACCTTATAGCAGTAGGTCGTACCGACTGCGACTCCCAGGTCACTGTACGTAACCACATTCGGGTCCGCGGTACCGACCAGTGTGAAGGTTCCCGTCTCGCCAGTTGTCGAGCGATGAATCTCGAATCGCGTTTCGTCGGTGGCGTTATCCTGCCACGTGACGTCGATCTGGGTTGAGGAAGCCACCGCCTGCGCGTTCAAGGCGGCGGTCGTGCCTGTCCCAATTTTCACCGTGGCGTGGACGGAATTGGGAACGGTGCGGGGTTCTAAGGGGTTACCGCCTTCGCAGCCGGAGAGGAGGACGGCCGAGGCCGAGGCTATGAGAAAAACGACCGCGCGCGATACCATGAGCTCCTCCCAGAGTATGTGCCTTCGCGTCGGACCAACCGGTAACGGCTGTCCGACCCTTCTGGGTGATAACGCGGAGCAAGTCGTCAAAAGCGGACATCGGTGCCTGAATCAGATAGTCCACCCAACTTCCGCGACCGGAGTAACAGAGGGAGCCACGCCCTCAACTGCTTTCGCGCTTACCATTACAGCGCACATCCCACCGCGCTGCGCGATGTTTACGACGTGCTCCTGTGACGCGCGAACCACGAACGCCACGCCGTCGCGGGTAGAGGCCATTCCCATCACCACGAAGAAGGGCTCGACGTGAAGGCGATCCGAGTCGTCCAGCACGTGAAAAGACTTCAGCGGGATTTGCGCGACCTGCTGCACAACCCATCGCTCTTCGTCCGCGAGCGCGCGATCGATTGCGCTCTCCCACGCGCCTTGACCACTGGCGGGTCCTACCAATACACCATCGCCTCCGTAAGCGCGGTTTGGTTTCAGCACCAGCGACTCGCGCTCCCGGCGTGCGTACTCGAGAAGGTCGATTTCCTCGCCGTTTGGTGAAACCGTGTGCCGGTCGGATACGATCCGCGTCCACAACACGTGTCGCCGCATCACCTGCCGCTCCTCCACCGTCAGGAAGCGCTGCACCAGGGCAGGGTCGGTGAAGACCTCGAACAGACTCTTCTGGTCGAGGTCCGCGGTGATGGACGAAACCACCCGGTTCTGCCGGAGCAATGCCCGCATCGGCGCGACATCGACGCCTTCGGCAGCGAGATCGATAAGGTCCACCACGCCGGCGTCGCGATAAACAACGTCGACTCGGGTATCCTCGTAGAACACTTCGTCGCCCTTCAGGCGCAGCTCACTCACGTCAGCGTGCAGCACGTCGATCCCATGGCGCCGCCGATAAAACGCGGCCAATGCGTCGGGTTCGTCGGGACCCTCCTGCGCATACTTCGGATCCACGAGCACGATCTGTCCCTGTGGTCTTCCGATCGCCTCCAGATGCTCCACCAGCTTCTGAAGCAGCAGCCCGCGGACGTCATCGGTCAGCTGAAGTCGAATGCTCGGATCCTGTTGTAGCAATGCCGGTACGACCAAATCGGCTATAATGCGCATCGATGTCGGCGCCATGTGCAGTCCGCCGATACCGGTCAGATTGGGCTCCATGAACTTGATCGAGTCTTTCCACATCGCGGTCGCGTAGTCGACGACAGCGTCGAGCCGCCCGAACACCGGATTGGCTTCGCGATGCGCCGGCGTGCAACACTCCCGGAGCCACTCTTCTTCTGGCGGCGTCACGCGCAAAATCTCGTGGATTTCCGGCACATCGAAGTACAGATCGGGCAGTCGCTTGATGCAATTCATGATCGTCTGCGACACGTAATGGGTGTACCCCAATTGATCGGGTCGCAGAATCAAGGGCACCGGCAGCAGGCGTATGATCTCGGTGACTCCGTCGCGCTGATACGCAACGTGACGCTCATCGGCGGCTCGGCGGATCGCGTGCATCAAATCGATCAACGCCGCTTCGGGAATCCGATCGAAGGCATTCTGCACGCGGGTGGCGAGCCTCATGCCCATCAGGCCAATTTCTTCCGCCGGCGAATACGTGCGCGAGTGAGTAATCGTTTGCATGCGACGGCCCTCCATTGCTTATTCTACTCCCCGTGGCGGAAGCAGCAACCCGCGCCCGACATCATATGAACGCCGAGCAAGCTTACAAGGAGTTGGTGCGCGTCTCACGCGAGGAAACGATCCTTTTGTCGTGCCTCGACATGCTGGAGTGGGACGCCGAAGTGTGCATGCCGCCGCGCGGGGTCGAGCATCGCGCCGAGCAATCCGCCTTGATGGCAGGCATCGTCCACGACCGGAGCACGGATCCTCGCTACGGCGAGCTGCTCGAGATCGTCGAGAGATCATCCTTGCTCGCCGATCCCGACAGTCCACCCGCCGTAAATGTCCGCGAGCTGCGTCGTGAATACGACCGGGAGCGGAAGCTACCTCGACGGCTGGTCGAGGAGTCGGCGCGGGTGACCGCGCTCGCGTCACAGCTATGGGCCGAGGCGCGAAAACAGAACGACTTCAAGAATTTTGCGCCGTGGTTGGACCGGATCTTTGCACTGGCGCGTGAGGAGGCCGACGCCGTCGGCCACAACGGTACGCGGTATGATGCGCTGCTGGACGACTACGAGCCGGGAATGACGACTGCACAGGTCTCGAAGTTGTTCACACGTCTCAAGGCGGAGCTCTCGCCGCTTGTAGATAAACTGCGCGGTCAACGCGGTCGAGCGCGCTCCAGCCTGCTGGGGGGGGCGCATGAATTCCCACTCGATCGCCAGCGAGTCTTTGGCGAGGGTGTAGCTAACGC
>JBKOVX010000332.1:0-1890 GCA_046724115.1 Gemmatimonadota bacterium
GTTCGAGGTGACGACGCGCGAGTCCACCGCCGAGATAATTCCCGACGACGATCACGTTTCTCCCGATGGCCGCGTCATGGAGATGCTGAGCGAGCACGCGTGTCAGGGCTGGCTGGAGGGATACCTCCTCACCGGTCGCCACGGATTCTTCTCCTGCTACGAAGCTTTCATCCACATCGTCGACTCGATGTTCAATCAGCACGCGAAGTGGCTGAAGACGACGCGCGGGATTCCGTGGCGGGCGTCGATCGCGTCGCTCAACTACCTGCTGACGTCGCACGTGTGGCGCCAGGATCACAACGGCTTCAGCCATCAGGATCCCGGCTTCATCGATCACGTCGTCAACAAGAAGGCCGATGTGATTCGCGTGTATCTGCCGCCCGATGCCAACACTCTGCTTTCGGTCACCGATCACTGCCTGCGCAGCCGCGACTACGTGAACGTCATCGTCGCCGGCAAGCAGCCCGAGCCGCAATGGCTCGACATCAAGAGCGCAATCGATCATAGCGAGACGGGCATCGGCATCTGGCACTGGGCCAGCAACGATGGCGGAGGCGCGCCGGATGTAGTGATGGCGTGCGCGGGCGACGTTCCGACGATGGAGACGCTCGCGGCAGTCGATCTGCTGCGGACCAACCTTCCACAGCTCAAGATCCGAGTGGTCAACGTGGTCGATCTGATGACCCTGCAACCACGCAGTGAACACCCGCACGGGCTCGCCGATCCCGTCTTCGACACGATCTTCACAAAAGACAAGCCGATCGTGTTTGCGTTCCACGGATATCCCTGGCTGATCCACCGCCTCACCTATCGCCGGCACAATCACGACAACCTTCACGTGCGCGGCTACAAGGAGGAAGGGACGACTACCACGCCCTTCGACATGACGGTCGTGAACGACCTCGATCGGTTCCACCTGGCCGAGGATGTGGTAAGGCGCTGCAACGTTGGGCCGGAGGCAAAGCCATTCCTCCAGATGCTACGCGAGAAACTGAAGGCGCACTCGGCGTATGTCCGTGAGCACGGGGAAGACATGCCGGAGATTCGCGATTGGAGGTGGGACGCCACCAGACTCGGAGCGAAGTGAGCGCCCGGGAGCCTTCGATTCTCGTCATCAACGTCGGCTCCTCGACGCTCAAGTTTGCGCTGTTTCGCGTCGCCGGGGGCGACGACGCGCTGTTGCATGGGGTGCTCGATTACTCCGGATCGCGCGGCGGTGAAATTCGACTGACCGATGCCGGCGGAGCTCACGTCGATTCACGGCGTATCGATGTCGATCGCGATAATGCAGTTAACGGATTGCTCGATTATCTGAAGGAAGCGTCGCTGCTCGAATCCGTCCACGCCGTGGGGCATCGGCTCGTTCACGGCGGGCCCGGGCTCCGCGACCCCGTCCGCGTGAACGCTGCAGTTCGCGCCCAGCTGGACGGAGTAATTCCGCTGGCACCCGACCACTTGCCGGCCGAGCTTCGCGCGATCGACGAACTTTCGCGCGCTGCACCGTCGCTGCCGCAGGTCGCGTGTTTCGACACCGCTTTCCACGGTACGCTGCCCACCGTCGCCCGACTGTTCGGGCTGCCCCGGTCGTTTGCCGATGCCGGACTCGTGCGCTACGGCTTCCACGGACTCTCCTACGAGTACGTCACCGACCTGCTGCGCCGGCGCGGTGAGCTCGCTCGGCGAACGATCATCGCGCATCTCGGCAGTGGCGCCAGCCTCGCTGCGCTGCTCGACGGGGTTTCCATCGACACAAGCATGGGTCTGACCCCCACCGGCGGTGTAGTGATGGGCAAACGCTCCGGCGACCTCGATCCGGGCGTAGCTCTATACCTGTTGCGCTCCCCCGATTTTTCGGCGGAAAAACTTGACGAGGCCGTCAATCATCACGGC
>JBKOVX010000023.1:0-4222 GCA_046724115.1 Gemmatimonadota bacterium
CGCTCGGGATGTACGCAACCTTCAAGGCCCAGTAAAGTCTTTGATATGCAGTCACTCGGGTGACAGCTCCTCACTAATTTTCTGGGCCTCGTCAAGCACTCGCCTTTCCAACTCCACAACTAGATGATCCCGCTCAGCGACGAGCTACCCACAGTTCGCACGCCATGGATGACCTACGCCATCCTCGTGGTGATGTTCCTCGTCTGGATTTTCGTCCAGGGTGCGGGCTTCGATCAGCAAGCGCTGGCGGCGAGTGTCTGCAACCTGGGAATGGTTCCGGGCGAGATCACCCACATGGCACCGATCGGTGAGGCTGTTCCACTCGGCAGAGGACTGGCGTGTGTGATCGACAACGATCCGATCAACAAATTCACTCCTCTCATCTCGATGTTCCTGCACGGCGGGTGGGGGCACATCCTCGGAAACGCGCTCTTCTTCTGGGTCTTCGGCAACAACATTGAGGATAGCCTCGGCCATTTCCGATTTCTGGTCTTCTACCTGGTGTGCGGACTCGCAGCAGCGGCGGCGCACATCATCGCCCAGCCGGCATCACCTCTGCCTACCGTGGGCGCATCGGGGGCGATCTCGGGCATCCTCGGCGCGTATCTCGTCCTTTATCCCAGTGTTCGCGTCCGGATGCTGTTCTGGTTCATCGTCTTCTTCAAGGTCATCCCGATCCCCGCCTGGCTGGTGCTGATCTGGTGGTTCTTCTGGCAGCTGGTTGCGGCGCTGCCGGAGCTCAAGAACGGGGCAGACCTCACCGGGGGAGTGGCTGTCTGGGCGCATTTGGGTGGATTTGTTACAGGAGTCCTACTGGTGAAAATCTTCGAGAATCGCATCTTAGTTGTCCGCCGTACGAGCGGCGTGGAGCAGAATACCGAAGACTTCCCAAAGCATGTCAGACCCTGCCCTTTTCCTGAATCGTGAGCTGAGTTGGCTGGAATTCAACAGCAGGGTGCTGCACGAAGCAATCGACGAGAGAAACCCGCTGCTCGAGCGGCTGAAGTTTCTCGCGATCTTCAACACCAACCTCGACGAGTTCTACATGGTGCGCGTGGCCGGCCTGCGGCGGCAGGTCGCCGCGGGCGTACACGTCGTTTCGCCCGATGGAATGTCTCCTGCCGAAACGCTCGCGGCGATCACCGCTCGCGTCAACGAGCTGATGCGCGCTCAACGCGCGCTGCTCTACGACACGCTGTTGCCGACATTGGCGAAGCACGGTGTGAGTCTGGTGAGCATCGACGATCTCACTTCCAGCGAGTGGCAGACCGTCGACGAATTCTTTGAAGCGCAGGTGTTCCCGGTGCTGACGCCGCTCGCTGTCGATCCCGGACATCCATTTCCGTACATCTCGAATCTCTCGCTTTCGTTGGCGGTGCAGATCCACGACCCGGTAACGAAAGCCGTGCGATTCGCGCGCGTGAAGGTTCCGAAGAGCCTGCCGCGATGGATTCCCTTTGGAAGGGGGAACGCATTCATCCCCCTGGAGCAGGTTATCGGGGCGAACCTCGGCGCGCTGTTTCCGGGGATGGACATACAGGGCTTCAATACGTTCCGCGTTACGAGATATTCGGATCTCGAGCTCGCCCACTCGGAGGACGACGACAATCTGCTCCAGCTGATCGAGGAGCAGGTGTTCGAGCGGCGATTTGCCGAAGTGGTGCGCATCGAAGTCGAGAGCGGGATGCCGGAATCGCTGCGCGAGCTGTTGATGGAGGAATTGCGCGAAGATCAGCCGGCAGAGATGCGCGCGTACGCCGATCCGGAGCTGGTTGAGACGGGACCACTGCTGGAGCTGGGCGACTTCATGTCGCTGGCCTCGCTCGACGTTCCCGAGCTCCGTGATCCGCCGTTCGCGCCGGTGACGCCACCCGAGCTCAAGGATCCAACACGGACCATCTTCGATGTTCTGAAGGAGAAGGATGTTCTTCTGCATCACCCGTTCGACTCCTTCAACACGACCGTGGAGCAGTTTCTGCTCACGGCGGCGACCGACGATAATGTCCTCGCCATCAAAATGACGCTCTACCGCACCTCGGGAGACACCGGCGTGGTGCGGGCGTTGACCGAGGCGGCGCAGCGCGGGAAACAGGTTGCGGTGCTGATCGAGCTGCAGGCGCGCTTCGACGAAGCGAACAACATCACCTGGGCGAGAACGCTCGAGGATTACGGCGTCCACGTCGCCTACGGTTTGCCGGCGGTGAAGACGCACGCCAAGACGACTCTGGTCGTGCGGCGCGAGGCCGATGGCATCAAGCGTTACGCGCACATCAGCACCGGCAATTACAACTCGAAGACGGCACGGATCTACACGGACATCGGACTGCTCACCAGCAGTCCGTCGATCGGCGCCGACCTCACCGACCTGTTCAACGCGCTGACCGGATTCTCCAGGCAGCGGCTCTATCGCAAGCTGGTGATCGCTCCGGCAAACATGCGCCAGCGGTTCATCGAGATGATCAGTCGTGAAGCCGCCAACGCGCGGGAGGGCAAGGCGGCGCGGATCATAGCGAAGATGAATGCGTTGGTGGATGTCGAGACGATCGAGGCGTTATATGCGGCGTCGCAAGCGGGGGTGGAAATCGACCTGATTGTTCGAGGGATCTGCTGCCTGCGGCCGGGAATTCAGGGGATCAGCGACCGAATCAGGGTGGTGAGCATTGTCGGGCGTTTTCTCGAGCACTCGCGCCTCTTCTACTTCGCCAACGGCGGTGACGATCAGTTCTACTTTGGCTCCGCCGACTGGATGCCTCGCAACTTCGACCGCCGGGTGGAAGCGGTAGCGCCAGTTGACGACGTTACGCTCCATCCGCGTCTGCATTCGCTGCTCTCGGTATGTCTCGCAGACAACCGGCAGGCGTGGGACCTCGCCGCCGACGGCACCTACAAGCAGCGCGCACCCGGTGCTGAGCCAGTGCGGGCAACGCATCAGTTGCTGCTGCTCGATCCGTGGGGAATGGCCAAGCCGACCGATACCAGAGTGCCGCAGCCGGGAGTCGCTACGTCTTCGTGACACGTCGCTGGCAATTTCGTGGCAGAGCCGCGCTCAATTTCGCGCGGCTCTTTTTTTGTCCCCCCACCTACGTGAGGATACTCATGCAGCGGCCACTGGCTTTTCTTCTCTTGCTGGTCACCGTCCCGATTGCAAGCTGCTCCACCGACAGCCCAAACAATCCCGTAGCTCCGACGGCCGTCCAGGCGTCGCGAGCCAGCCTGGCGGGCGACGATGCCCTGGCGAGCGACCTCGGCGATAACGACTCTGATTCGCGGTTCACACTGGCAGTGATCGGCGACACTCCTTACGGAGCGGTAAAGCTGGCGGAGTTTCCCTCGCTGATCGCCAAGATCAATGCGGATCCCGACGTTCAGATCGTCGCTCACCTTGGCGACATCAAGGCGGGGAAGAACAGCGACTGCAGCAACGCCTACTTCGAGAACATTCGCTCGCTGTTCGACACGTTCGAGGACCCGCTCGTCTACACGCCAGGGGACAACGAGTGGACCGATTGCCACAAGGCAATCAAGAACAACGGCATCTACACGCCGACCGAGCGGCTGGCCGAAGTCCGGGCGCTGTTCTTTCCGGTGGCGGGACAAACGCTGGGGATCAATAGCACGCACGTCCTGAGCGAGGCACGCGATCCGGCGAATTCGACATACGTCGAGAACGTGCTGTTCAAGAGAGCGAGCATAGTCTTCGCGGCGCTCAACATCACCGGCAGCAACAACGACCTCGCGGACTGGGGAACGCCCCTGGGAGCGGACGCTGCCAATTATCCGACACAGAGTCAGGAATTCGCGGCGCGCGCGCAGGCCAACAGCGCGTGGCTAACCAGGACATTCTCGACCGCCACGCGGACTCACGCCGCGGGCGTGGTTCTTTTCTTCCAGGCTGACATGTGGGACACGTCCGAGCCAACCCTGAGCGGGTTCGACGCGCTGGTGCAGCAGATTGGCAGCTTGTCGGCGGAGTTCGGCAAGCCGGTGCTGCTGCTCGAGGGGGATTCCCACAAGTTCCGCGTCGACAACCCGTTCTCGGTCTCGTCTCCGCTGCACACCTTGCATTCGTCGACGCCGGTGGCGGAAAACGTCACGCGCGTTGTAGTCGAGGGCAGCGACGCAGGTCGCACCGAGTATCTCCGCCTGAAGATCGATCCGAGCAACCAGGCTGCGCCGTTCAGTTGGGAGCGCGTGCCACTGAACTGAAACAAAAACGGGGCAG
>JBKOVX010000073.1:0-2662 GCA_046724115.1 Gemmatimonadota bacterium
TTTTACGACAGCGTTCCCATCACCAGTGTGACTTCTGAAAAGAAAGTCGTGGACGTCAAGAAGTATTACAACACCGATCGCTTGCGGCCGATCTACGAGCTGTTTGACGGCGCGCCGTTGTTCATTATGACGAGTGACTGAGCGGGAAGGGGGAAGGGGGAAGGGGGAAGGGGGAGGGGGGAAGGGGGAAGAGGGAAGGGGGCGTGTGTTCTCTTCCACTTCCATCTCAGCCATCAAGCCCTAGTCGGCTGACGAGCGGGAGATAGCGCGGATCCTTCCTGATTGGATCGAGCCGCGGATGCACGCGAAGCAGAAGCAAGCCTGATGACTGTTCCTTGATGGCGATTTCGAGCCAGTCGAACACTTCGTCAACATCACCAAGGCTGGCGTGCAACACCGCGATCCCCCACGCCGACACCACTCGCGTCGCACGCGCAGCGGTGAGCTCATTCAAAATGCGACGCGCTTCTTTTTCGTTGCCGGCCGCAGCCTCAACATGAGCCAGACCGAACGAGGGGCCAGCGACTCCACCAGCGACGCGTGTCGCCTCCTCCAACTCGGCGCGCGCCTCGTCGAAGCGACCCAGTGCTTCGAGTGAGCGCGCAAGACCGGTATGCGCGCCGTCAAAACGGGGATCGAGCTCGATCGCCATCCGGCAGTGGAAGACCGACTTCTCATACTCGCGGGCGAAGTAATACGCATCGCCGGCACCGACGTAGATCATCATCGATAGCGGATCCAGACTCACCGACTTGGCCGTCTCGGCCAGAGCTTCCGCGTGTCGCTCATACGAGTACAGCGCACGAGCGAGCAGGATGTGCGCAGCGGCGGAACCGGGGTTCAGCTCGATTGCCTTCTGCAGTGCGCGCATTCCGCCCGCAAGATCACCATTGTGTGAGAGAATGGTGCCCAGCGAGACGTACGCGTCGGCGAGCGATGGATCGAGCTCGAGCGCTTTCTTCGCGGCCGTCAGTGCCTCGGCGGCGGCTTCGGCGGGCGGCGCCATCCCACGAATTGCGCGGAAAATCTGGCAGTCGGCGAGTACCGTCCACGCGGGGGCGTAATTCGGATCGAGGTCGAGCGCCCGCCGCGCGTGACGGAGCGCCACATCGAAGGCGGTTGGAGATCCCGCTGAGAATGAATGCCTGCTCTTCAGATACTCGAGGTGCGCTTCCGGGTTGACTGGCTCGCGACTCGCGAGCTCCTTCGCTTCCGTCGGCGTAACCTGGATCGCGATCTCACGCGCGACCGTCTGAGCGAGCTCGCTCTGCAACCCCAGCACGTCCTCGAGATCGCGGTCGTAGCGGTCCGCCCACAGCGCTTCATCGGTGCGCGCGGAGACGAGCTGAACGTTCACGCGCACGCGCTTGTCGATGAGAAGGGCCGATCCTTCGAGGACCGCGTCCACATTCAACTCGCGAGCGATGTCGGGGAGTGATTTCTCGACTCCCTGGTATCTCATCACCGATGTCGACGAGATGACCCGAAGCGCCTTCACTTTCGCGAGGTCGGAGATCAGGGATTCGGTCAGACCGTAGGCGAAGTAATCCTGCGACGGATCCCTGGAGACATTGCGCAGCGGAAGCACTGCGATGGCGCGGATCAGGTCTTTCGCAGGCAGCGGCAGAGCGCCGGTCGGCACGCCTTCACTAATACCACGCAGAGCCTCACCCACCTGCGCGGCTGAATCGGGACGCTCGATTCGCTCCTTGCGAAGGCACGCCGAGATCAGGCGGTCGAGCGATTCGGGCGCGTCGGGGCGCAGAGATCTCACTGATGGCGCAGCATTGCTGATGATGGCGAACATCAGGGCTTCGGTGCGCTCCTTCACGAAGGGTCGCTGTCCGGTCGTCATCTCGAAGAGCATTGCGCCGAGTGCATACACGTCGGTCCGCGCATCGACGTTCTCGCTGAGCAATTGCTCGGGAGCCATGTACGGAAGTGAGCCGACGAAGGTGCCCGCGTCCGTCATTCTTCCGGTTGCACGGTCGGTGGAAAGAAGCAATGCAATTCCGAAGTCGAGGATCTTCGGATGACCGTCGGCGGTGAGCGCGATGTTACCCGGCTTGAGGTCGCGGTGGAGGAATCCGTGCTTGTGTGCGTTGTCGAGGGCGTCAGCGATGGCAACGCCCAAGGTCAGTACATCGCGTACGGGCAGCGGACCTGCCGCGAGCCTCGATTCGAGCGTACCGCCGGCGACGTATTCCATGACCAGGAACTCGTAGCCATCGCGGGTATCGAAGTCGAAGATGGTGGCGACGCCCGGGTGCGACAGCCGGGACAGCACCAGCGCCTCGCGCCGGAAACGCTCACGCGTGGTCGCGTTACCGAGTGTTCCGTGCAGGAGCATTTTGATGGCGACATCCCGGTCGAGGTTGTCGTCGTGCGCTTTCCAAACTTCGCCCATGCCGCCCTCACCGATCCGTTCGAGGAGGCGGTAGCGGCCGAGGACGGTTCCGGCTCGGATCGAGCTATCAGTGGAGGTATTTCGTGCGCTGGCAGTCACAGGAAGGCAAGTTATCGCGGGGGTGATAGTTTTGGGCGGGAGGCGGGAGGCGGGAGGCGGGAAGGGGGAAGAGGGAAGAGGGAAGAGAAAGCGGATGCAGAAATCATTATCGGACGCGAGTTCGCGTCAGGAATTGCTCGAGCGGCTGGAGCGGCT
>JBKOVX010000181.1:0-4112 GCA_046724115.1 Gemmatimonadota bacterium
GGCGTATCCTTCCAGCTCGAGCAGCTGCTCGCGGGTGATTGAGTACAGATCGCCGGGATCCTTCACCAGGCCTGCCTCAACGAGCTGCTCGATTCGCGCGTAGGAGAGTCCGCGGACATCCATCGCCCCGCGCGATGTGAAGTGTACCAGTCCTTCGAGTTGTCGCCCTGGACAGGCGACGTTCGGGCAGTAGATCGCCGCCTCATCTTCTTCACGCGTCAACGGCGTTCCGCAGACCGGACACTTCTTCGGCATCCGCCACGGCTTCTCGCTGCCGCTCCGTTTGTCGGGAATCGGCGCGATAATCTGTGGGATTACTTCACCCGCTCGTTTGACCTGCACCCAGTCGCCGATGCGCAGATCCTTGGCAACAATGAGATCTTCGTTGTGCAGCGTCGCCAGCTTCACGACCACTCCACCGATCTCGACCGGCTCCAGCACCGCGAAAGGATTGATCGCACCGGTGCGACCGACGTTGACCTGGATGTCCAGCAGCTTCGTTTCCGCGATGTCCGGCGCGAACTTGCGGGCAATCGCCCAGCGCGGCTCACGTCCACCGACGACGCCCAGCTCCTCCTGCAGTCGGAGTGAATCGACTTTAACGACGCCGCCATCGATGGCGAAGTTCAGCTCGCTCCGAATCTTGTGTTCGAGCTCGTACGCCCACTTTTCGACTTCGGCCAGCGTCTTGGCGCGCTTGCGATGCGGCGCCACCGGCACGCCCCACTCGGTAAGCGCGTCGAGCAATTCGGTCTGCGTTTCGAAGGGAAGGTCTTCGCCATCGGGTGCGGCGACTGAATAGCCGAAGAATCTCAAAGGTCGTGAGGCGGTGATCGCGGGGTCGAGCATGCGGAGACTTCCGGCCGCGGCGTTGCGCGGGTTGGCGAACACCGCATCGCCGGCGCGGGCCCGAGCCTCGTTCATTTCCTCGAAGCGGTCGAACGGGAAATAGACTTCGCCGCGAATCTCGATTCGCCCCTTCGGCGCCGATTGGTGGAGGCGGAGCGGAACATCGTGGATCGTCCGCAGATTGACGGTGACCTCTTCTCCTATAGTCCCGTTGCCGCGCGTCGCTCCTTTTATGAAAACCTGATTCTCATAGGTGAGAGCCACCGCAGTTCCGTCGATCTTGAGCTCCGCCGTGTATCCTGATTTCGCGACGTCATTCCCGGCGAGGCGCACCAGACGCTCCTCCCAGGCGCGCAGCTCTTCGTCGTCGAATGCATTTCCCAGCGAGAGCATCGGCCGCAGATGTTGGTGCTTGGCGAGTTGGCTCTGTACTTCTGCCCCGATTCTGAGCGTGGGAGAATCGGGGGTCAGGCATTCCGGAAAACTCCTCTCCAGATCCTGCAGCTCTCGAAAGAGCTTGTCGTACTCCGCGTCCGACATGTTCGGACGGTCGAGCACGTAGTAATCGTGTGCTGCGCGGGTGAGAGTCGCCCGCAGTTCCGCGGCGCGGTTAAGTTGAGGCCCTTGGGCCTTCTGAGGAGGCTTTGACTCTGGGTGGAGCGCCTGGGGCGGCTGTGCCCGTGTTGCCTGCTGATTTGCTTGGCTTTTCGCCATCCGACTTGTCGTTCCCCTTGCCTTCCATATGTGCGTTGAACTCGGCGCCGTCGAAGCGGATCACACGATTGCGCCCGGTTTCCTTCGCCACGTAGAGAGCGTCGTCCGACGCCTTCAACAGTGCTTCCTGATCCTTCACGCGTGGGTGGGGCGAGCCCGCCACGCCGCAGCTCATCGTCCGGCAGAGAGTGCCGCCGGCGTATGTAAAAGTATGCTTCTCCACTTTCTCCCGCAGCCGCTCGGCAAACGTCACGGCGGCATCGAGCACGGTCCCGGGAAGAATCAGCAGGAATTCTTCGCCGCCGTAGCGGCCGACGCGATCGATTTCTCGCGCTTCCGACTTCAGTAGCTGCGCAAATTCCTTGAGCACCGAGTCGCCGGCCTGGTGCCCGTATTGATCGTTGACCGTCTTGAACTTGTCGATGTCGCACATGACAAGGGCGATCGGCTCGTGCAGCCGCACCGAGTGCTGCCACATGTCGTGCAGACGATCTTCGAGGGAGCGCCTGTTCTCGATCTGGGTGAGGCCGTCGGTGAGGGAGATCTCCCGCAGTTTGTCGTTAAGGTCCGACAGCTCCTTCTTGCTCGCTGCCAGCGCGTCCTGAAGCGATTTGACGTGCAGCTGCGAGCTGACGCGCGCCTCGAGCTCCGCGAAGTTGATTGGCTTGGTGACGTAGTCGATTGCACCCGCGTCCAACCCCTCGACCTTGTGCTCGGTCGAGTCGAGCGCGGTCTGCATGATGATCGGAATGAACGGGATTTCTTTGTTCGCTATTCTGGCTTTCAGTCGCCGGGCGACCTCCATGCCGTCCATCTTCGGCATCATCACGTCGAGGAGGATCAGGTCCGGGCACACCTCGTCGATCATATCCAGCGCCGCCTGGCCGTCGGCTGCGCCCTCGACCTCGTACCCGCGCGCCTCGAGACGGGCACGGAGGAGCTCGATATTGTCCTCGTGATCGTCGACGACCAGAATGCGCGGCTTCTTGTTGCTACGCTCCATTATTCTTGCCGAGGAATCGTTGAACTTCAGCGACGACCGCCCTCGGCTCGCAGGGCTTGGCAAGGTATCCATCGCAGCCGACTTCCATCGCCTTCTCGCGATCGGACGCCAGGGCATGCGCAGTCAACGCGATGATCGGAATCGATTTGGTGGACGGATCGTGTTTGAGCACCTGGGTCGCCTCCCAGCCATCGATGATCGGGATGGAGATATCCATGAGGATCAGATCAGGCTTTTCTGATCGAGCCTTGGCTATTCCTTCCTCGCCATTCAAAGCTTCTGTTACCTCATACCCAAAATGCTTCAAAATCGTGGAATAGACTATACGATTGTCCTCGTTGTCCTCCACCAGTAATACCATTTTACCTGAACTGCTCATTCAGTATCCTCGCACGGCTATTGCTGGGTGGGGATTAGGGCAAATTTCTTACCACCCCTGAGTTCAGGGTCTTATGTTCAATTCCCCTAACCCGACCCGACCGGCAGCGACGATCCCGAAGGCGCCGCCACCAGGGTCGATTCCTCAGCCCAGAGAGAACGGACTCCCGGGCGAGATGGTCCCCGATTGGAACAATATCGGGTTGTTCACTGCGGGAATAGCAGTGGGCGCAATTCTCGGGGCGGCGGTGGCTCTTTTGTTTGCGCCCGCCAGTGGAGGCGAGGTGCGGCACAAGATCGCTCGCCGCGTGAGAAATTTCCGCGGCGAGGAAGACATCTGGGACGAGCTAGCCGAGGAGCTCGAGCGGGCCGCTGAAGAGGCGGAAGAAGAGGAAGAAGAAGAGGCGCGCGAGGCCCTGAAAACCTAGTCTGCCCTGAGTCCCGCGTCCGCTTCCGCCTTGTAGTGGCGGTCATTGTAATCCCGATTCGGCAGCTTCATCGCCACCTGCCACTCGGCTTTCGCCTTCGCCTTGTCGCCAGTGTCGCGATACACGCCCGCAAGATCCACATGATGGACGATCCGATCTGGCTCCGCCGCCACCGATTCCTCCATGTAGCGTCTCGCCTCGGCCCAGTTTGCCGAATCGAATATCTTACCGCCGAGGAAGTTCTTGGCGAACATGCGAGTGAAGCCGCTGAGACGCATTACCTCCGCGTTCCACATTCCCATCACGTGCAGACAACCGGCGTGCTTGGGATCGATCTTGAGGCACTCGAGCGCCTGGTTCCGAACTTCGGCGGCAAACTTCACGCGGGAGCGCGGGCCCTGAGTGAGCGCGTACTTGCCGAGAGCTCGGGCCAGATTGAAGTGGCCTTCAGCGTCAGCGGGATTAATCGCCACAGCCTGCCGCGCATCCTGCTCCGCGGTTTTGAAGTAGGCACTACGCTTGTCATCGTCGCGCTCGTACGAACCGAGATCGACCGCGGATCGCGACGCCTTCCAGAGCGCCTCATAGTTCTTCGGATCGATCTTTATCGCTTCTTCGTAGTGCTGGAGCGCAGCGGGCGCGTTCATGGCGACGTATTCTTTGTCGCCGAGCGCAATGTGATCAGCCGCAGTCTGGGCGCCCGCTGTCGAGGCAACGAGCAACATTCCCGCAGAGATGTA
>JBKOVX010000243.1:0-3599 GCA_046724115.1 Gemmatimonadota bacterium
GGGAAGGTCCATACAAGAACCGCGTTGAGGTCACCGGTTCAGGGCAGCCGCCAGATATTGAGAACTCCACTCGTTCGGTGCGAGTTGGAATTCCCTTCCGGCAGTGCGATTAGACCATCGACGATGATCGGGCTGTTCCAGTGTCCGTCGCCGGATTCGAGGTTGGCGACTTGCTTTCCCGACTGCGGATCGTAGACGCGCAACCCTCCGTCGGGATTGTAGATGTAGAGGAGACCGCCGGCGATCACCGGGCTGGTCCCGCCGTTTCCGTTGCGCCACACCTGCGTCAGTCGGCCGCCGCTGAACGTCCACGCTGCCGTCGCACCGTTGTCGGCAGCAAAAAACCACGTCGTATTTCCGCGCATCACCGCCGGCGCGGTAAAGAGATCGCCGCCCGACGGCGTCTTCACCACCTGCGCCTCGCCTCCTTTGCGTGGAGTCGCGCCGCGGGTGCGCCCGAACTGGAGCACGCGAATCATCCCGTCCTTTCCACCCTGCGCCACGTAACCGCCGCCGAGCAACACCGGAGAAGTCGAGCCGAGGTCCGCGTCGCGCGAGTTGAGCTCGTCCGTGTTGGTGGGTGTGTAGTTGTCGAGGATCCGCGTCGCACTCGAATCGATCGAGATCACCGCGTCGCCCCAGTTGGTGCGACCGTCCCAGCGTGCATTGCCCGTGGCGACGTAAATGTCACCCGTAGTGGTGTCGATCACCGCGCCCGCGCGTCCCCAAATCGCCGAATCGCTCTCGTCGCACGACGAAGGATCGATGAGCTCGAGCCTGTCGCTGCAGAGCGAGTTCCAGACGTGGAGCAGTCGACCGCTCGCCCCGTCGAGAATCGCGACGTGGCCCTGGTACGGCGGTGCGTCGCCGATGTACCCGCCCGTCGTCGCGATCACGCGACCGCGGAAAAAGTTGAGCGACGACGCGATTTTCTCGCGCTCGGGGAGACGCGTGATGGCGGTGTTCCATGCCGGGCGTCCATCGGCGACGGCGAGCTTCTGGATGTGTCCGTCGGGTGACGCGGCGTAAATGAAGCTTCGCTCCGGGTCAGCGACTGGTGTCGCCGTTGTAACTTGTCGCGATCCCGCCCACCGGTCGTAGCCGGCTGGTGTGTAGCTCCACAGAATCGTTCCGTCGTTCGCATCGATCGCCAGAGTTTTGCCGTAGATGGTGGTGACGAACAGAACATCGTGCACCGCGCCGTTCACGCGTACGCCGTGGAGGTAGATCGCCGATGCGTCGACGGTTCCATCGAGAGTGACTTGCTGCCGCCGCATCGTGGCGACGTTGGCGGCGGTTATTCCGGTCGCGTCTGTGGAGACATTCGACCGCGTCGCGTCCCAACCGAATTGCGTCCAGTCGTGGGTGCTGCCCCGCCGCTGCGGGGGAGGAGCCAAGGTGGCGGTAGTCGTCGCGCTATCGTTCGGGGCGCGCGATGCTGGAGCAGCGCCGCAGCCTATGAGCGCGAGGATGCAGATGACGCGGACGATCAATCGCACGTTTAACAAAGTAAAGCGCAAGCAATTGGACCACCAGCGAGCGAGCTGCGAACCGCGAACTGCTGTACGAAATTACTTCCTTTTCAAATCCATCGTCCAGATATCTGCTTCGTGCCTTCCGAGCGTGAAGTAGATCGTCTTGCCGTCCGTGGTAAAGAACGGATTGAACGGCTTCTTCTCACGATCGTCGAATCGAACCAGAACCGATGGGTTGCTTCCATCGAGCCCAATCTCGGCGATGTTTTTCTCACCATTCGGAGCGATCACACGGAAGTAGATTTTCTTGCCATCCGCGCTCCAGCTTTCGATCGCCACCATTTGTCCCAGAGTCGCAGGGACCGCAATGGTTCGCACCGCTCCGCCCTGGGCTGGTATCACCCGCAGCGGCTCCGGGAACGGCACGCCGGGAGTGTTGGTCGATGTAATCGTATAGGCGATGAACTTTCCATCCGGCGACCACCGCGGCAGACTCCCGCCGCCCGTCGTCAATCGCCGCGGTTCCAGCTGCCCGCTTCCCACTTCCCCGCTCTTCGCCGAGACAATGTAGATCTCGATCTGCCCCGTCCGGTCAGACTCGAACGCAATCTGACTCCCATCCGGCGACCACATTCCCGCCCACTCGTGCGAGGGGCCCGACGCAATGACGCGCTCCGCCGAGCCGTCGGCCGACATCACATACGAGTCACGATTCCCGCTGCGCCACGAATGGAACGCGATCTCGCGACTGTCCGGCGACCACGACGGTCGGAATTCATCGGCCGCGTCGCGCGTTAGCTGCTGAAGACCGGTCCCGTCGACTCGCATCTTATAGATGTCCATGTTGCCCGAGCGGTCGGAATCGAACGCCAGCCACTGACCATCGGGACTCAGTCTCACCACTTCGATGCTCTCCGTGGTCGTCATCACGGGATGCGCCGTCGTAACCGACACCGGACCTGACCGCGGAAACGGCAACGACCAGATTCCGACATTGGTGGTCCACACGGAGTAAGCGATTCGACCACCAGTACCGGCAGTGATGCCGTGGATCTTGAGGCCAGACGTCAATCGCCGCGGCTCACCATCCGCGCCGGTACCATGCACGGGCTGATAATAGAGATCTCTGCTGCCGCGAACATTCGAGACGTAGAACACGCCGTCGCCGTCGGCCGACCACGCCGGACTCACACTTTGATGGAGCGAATCGGTGAGCGGCGTGGCGCCTCGTCCATCGGCACCGACAACCCATACCGCCGACGGCGCCATGTTTCCAAACTGAACGCCCGAGTAGACGAACAACAGGTTTCCCTGGACGAACGCCAGCCTGTCGTCCCTGGGCGACCACGACAGCGCGTAAGGTTCCTTTGTGTCGCGAATCTTGTGCGGCGCAGTGCCATCTGCGTTGGCGATCCAGATCGATCCGAATCCGCCGAGTGTGGTGACCTGGGCGTAAGCGAGATACTTGCCGTCGTGCGACCACACCGGACTCACCGTGTATTCTTTGTCGGGATTAGTCACCAGTCTCCGCGGCGTTCCGCCAAGCACGGGTACCGTCGCGATCCCCGCGCTGTCGACGTACACCAGCTTCGAACCGTCGGGCGACCACTGTGGCGTGAGACCTCTCGCCAGACGAATCGCGTCGCCACCACTCACTTGCCTCACCATGATGCTTGTCTGACCCGGCTCGCCCGCGGCGTAGGCAATCATCTTTCCATCCGGCGAGAACGCAGGAGTGATCTCGATGCCCGGATCGTGGGTGAGCTGACTCGTGGCGCCGATCTCGAACTCCGGCTCGCCGCTAGTCAGGTAGCGGCTGGCAATGAGGCTGGCGACGAGCAGCACGGCCGCGATTCCAACAAGCGCCACCGTCCTCCGCCGAACCATCGGCGCCGCTGGCGCGATTGCGCCCGCGACTGGTTCCGTGAGGACCGTCGGCGACATGATGGCCTGACCCGCCAAAGTCTGCTCAGGGAGCGTTTGCGTCGAGACATACTGCGGCGAGACAGTTGGTGTCGGCACCATACCGGCGGCGGGCGTGATCACCTGCTCGAGCTGCTCACGCAGCTCCTTCGCGGTCTGGAACCTGTCCGTCCGCATTTTCGACAGGCAGCGCATGATCAC
>JBKOVX010000443.1:0-2979 GCA_046724115.1 Gemmatimonadota bacterium
GTTGTCAGGCCGCGCTCAGTTTGGGAGACGATGCGGTTTGCCATTTCTTCGGCGCTCAGTCCGCCGTAATTCCACAGAATGCTTACGACGGGAATATTGATATTTGGAAAAATATCGGTCGGAGTGCGGAAAATAACTATGGGCCCAAGGATGAGTAGCAGGAGCGCGACTACGACGAATGTGTAAGGCCGCCGCAGGGCGAGGGCAACAATCCACATGATGACCTCTGGGATGGCAGGTATCGACCCCTGCCGGGTGCTAATAACGCAAACTTGGTCGTTAGCTGAACGCGTTCGAGTAGCAAACTATTGAAAGCCAGCTACTTACTGCCTTGTTTTTGGATGATGAGAGGAACGGATCGGCTCCGAAAATTTTCTGCTGTCGGCTTGCGTGCCGTCGACCAGTGCGACGTGCGTTCAACTCACCTTCCAAGCTGTCAGGTACTTACATAGCAAGTTTAAAGGAAACTGTTTAGCAGCAGTGGCAAAAATCACAAAACATTACAAAACCAATATGCTCGACGCATACCGTATCAGCTCTCGGGATCCAAACTCAGAAAATGGTCTGCCCAACCTTGCAAAGCCGGGGTCGCGCCTCGCTCGGTGAGAATTTTTTATTCTGAAAAATTTGTGCAACGTAAGGTTAGTATCTACATCTACACCGGAAACCTGATACGCAAGGAGAAAGAAAATGCCTGCTCTTCAGGAACAGCACGGTGCGTATGACGCGCCCCCGCCGTTTCGCCTGGATGTTCAACTACACGATCTGCTGAAGAAGTCGCCCGCACCCCGGCCCATCCTGGTTCCTGGGCGCGAGCCTGAAAAATTTCCTGAACCGGTTTTTCCGCAGCATCCTGAATTGATGGCGCAGGATGACAATTATGAAGAAAATCTGGAGCGCGCCCGAGCCGGGAAGCGGCACTGGACTGCCCCGCTTGTCTACCGCGCGATGAACGGGTGGCTCTTCCCGTATTTCAAATCACGCCTGTTGCCAGGTCAGTTTCATCCGATCATTGCCTATCTCTTTACTGAGTGGAAATGCAATCTCGATTGCCACTACTGCTGGGCTTTTGACAATTCAGTTAAAGGCATGACTGAGGATGTGGCGAAGCGATCGATCGATTGGTTGCACTCGACCACCTGCCGCGTGCTGGCCTTTATGGGAGGGGAGCCGCTGTTGCGTCCGCAGTTGGTGCACAAGGCTTCTTACTATGCAGCAAAGAAAGGCTTCTGGATCTACATGCCGACAAACGCCCGGCTGCTGCGGCCCGATGTGACTGATCGCCTCGCCGACGCCGGAGTTGCAATTTTTAATTTCGCGGTTGATGCCGTGGATGAGAAACCTGGCCTCCCGAAGGCGCTGAATCCTATTCGGAAATATTTCGATCATCTAATTCGCAAGCAGTACAAGTACGGGTACGCGGTCTTCTTCAACATCAACATTTGCCGCAACAACCTCGAGGATGTGAAGCAGTTGACGGAGATTGCGCGCGAGCATGGCATCGCAACCGACTACCACATCAATGAGTCCCCGATGATTGAACAGGAGCACTTCAAACATTACGAAGCCAATGACACCTTCATCCACCGGCAAGACTGGCCAAAGGTGGACGAATTAATCGATTGGCTGATTCAGAAAAACGAATCCGGTTACAAGATGGTGAACTCGGTGAAGCGGCTGCAGGATATGAAAGATTTCCTGCGCGGAAAAGTTGAACCCTGGAATTGCAGAGCTGGCCAGAACTCGTTGATTATTCGGGTAGATGGAACTCTGGCGCCATGCTTCCCCATGTACTCGGCTACGCATGACTGGGGGACGATTGAAAAGCACAAATTCGAAGTTCCGCAACTTAACGAAATGAAGAAGTCTTGCCAGACCCATTGCTTCTCGACCTTGAATCATAACCTGGGTTTCTGCTACAACGATGCGAGGGTCATCAACTGGGTTCTGAAGCAGGCTGCCCATGGATTCCAGGGTGTAACCGGCAGCTTTGTGTAATTCGTAGTTGCGCTGTTCTCGAAGCTCGAAGGGCGTGCAGAATGCTCTCCAAACGCCCGTCAGAGAGTGTAGTTGCAGTCCGCTCTTACCGGCGCGTGGAAGTTCGTCACTGACGTAACTCTCCCCGGCGCACAACCGCAACCGCTACACTCCTTGTCAAGCTCGAAGGAGTTTCGGATGCGTCGTGATGTCTCGCCAAGCTGTTCCCGCTTGGGTGCGACCTCAAGCTCCCGGCGAAGACTGCATCCCTGCCAACCCTATCCAGGCGGCCGTCCGGTCGCCCATTTCGTTCAGCAAACCTTCTCAAAATTCCACGCCGGAGGAAGATAATGGCGACCAATCTCGTTCAAATCGAAAAAGATGACGAAATCAAGCAGCGGCTGCAAGCTGAGCGTGCCAGACTGCGCCAGATCGCCGGCCTCGACCAGCCGAAACACTTCCATCGGCCGGTGGAGCGGGCGTTCACTGCCGAGGAGCGCAGCAAGGTCACGATTCTATTTGGTGGTTTCACATGGAAGCACGAGGACCTGATTCGCGCCGTCTTCCAGGGCTGCGGCTATCGCTGCGAGAAACTGCCGGTGCCTAACGTCGCCGCCTTCCAGACGGGCAAAGAGTACGGCAACAATGGCCAGTGCAATCCGACGTATTTCACCGTCGGAAATCTGGTGCAGTATCTCCAGTTTTTGGAGAAGGAAGGCATACCGCGCCAGCAGATTCTGGACAACTACGTCTTCTTCACCGCGGGATCATGCGGGCCATGCCGCTTCGGCATGTATGAAGCCGAATATCGCTTCGCGCTGCAAAATGCTGGATTCGACGGCTTCCGTGTGCTGCTATTTAAAGACAGCGATGGCATCAAGGCCGCCTCGGGCGAGCCCGGCCTCAAGTTCACCATCGATTTCGGATTCGGCATGTTGAACGCCATGCATCTCGGCGACGTCTTCAACGACCTGATCTACCAGATTCGCCCCTTCGAAGTGA
>JBKOVX010000044.1:0-2267 GCA_046724115.1 Gemmatimonadota bacterium
GGCTCCGGACGCCCGTACTCGGGGAGATCAACCGGCTCGACCGGCGCTGGAGAGCTGGGAAGCCAATCGCTCGAGGGCGCCGACTGGATCCGCGTCTTCGGCCTGACGCTCATGTGCCGTGTCTGCTCCCATTTTGGCATCGGTCGGAACGACGTCAGTCCCAGCACCAGCAACGCCGACAATACCAAGGCAGCCGGCTGGTATTTCAGTCTGCGCGCTACCAATACGAAGAGAAGCGTCAGCGCGATGATGCCGAGGAAAAGCGGCTGGGTGACCGGATTTACGGACTCGGCGATGCGGGGACCGAGTGCAACGACTGTCTCCTGCGCCCTAACCAGTGGGGGATGGACCGTTGCGTCGATGGTCCGGGCGGTAAGCGCATCGCTCGTGCCGGGTCGAACCGGCGGGTCCGTCAGATATCCCACTGGATGAGGATTCGTCATCGAGCGACTACCTCCAAAACTCCCCTACGCAACCACGCCCTGGAAAGTTCCGGCGTAGCCGTCCACTCCCGGTTGGACATATTTATCGGCCAACCGGTTTGCAATACCTGCAGAGTGAGGACCAAACGTGAGCTCGAGATCGAGGAACAGTGTTGGCGACCGGCAGATGGCTGCCGGCGGCTGGCTACACGCAGTTGCTTTGGCTGGAGCGCTGGTCGCGTTCACCTCTCGGCTGGTGCTTGGACAGACCCAGGCGGTACCAGCACCCGACCCATTCCGCCCGCTTGTACTCCCAACACCGAATGAACTGCGAACCGGAAGTGGTCGGCCCGGCGCGAAGTACTGGCAGCAGCAGGTCAATTACAAGATCACCGCGACGCTCGATCCGGCGAAGAACGAGGTTCGGGGGCGGGAAACGATCCACTACATCAATCGCTCGCCCGACGCGCTTCCATACCTGTGGATGTTCGTCGAGCAGAATCTCTGCGCGCCGAGCAGCATCACCAATATTCTCAACCAGCCCCCGCTGGTATTCCTCGGCGCGACGTTCGATTTCTCGTGTCAGGGATTCAACGGCGGCGGACACCTCATGTCGCTCCGCATTGGCGGAGTCGATGCCAAGCGCACGGTCTACGGCACGACGATGAGGGTCGATCTGCCGAGACCGTTGGCTCCGGGGGCTGCCATCGATATCGACGCCGAGTGGTGGTTCAATGTGCCGCCGATGGGTGGCGGACGAATGGGACACGACGGTCCGCTTTACGAGATCGCGCAGTGGCACCCCCGCATGGTGGTCTACGACGATGTGCACGGCTGGAACCACGAGCCGTACATCGGCGCCGGAGAGTTTTATCTCGAGTACGGCAACTTCGACGTGTCGCTGACGGTTCCTGCCTCGTACATCGTCGCTGCGACAGGCGAGCTGGTGAATCCGGAGCACGTGCTGACGCCGACGCAGCGCGAGCGACTGGCGGCGGCGAGAAAATCTGAGACGCCGATCGCGATCATCACCGCCGACGAAGTTGGCAAAATGGATGCGACGCGTCCTCGCGTTTATGCGCAGGGAGAGCTGTCGGCGCTCAATCCGGTGCCGTCACTGATCTGGCACTATACGGCGACCAATGTGCGCGACTTCGCGTTTGCGGCTGGTCCCAATTTCCGCTGGGACGCCAGCGGCTACGACGGAATTCTGATCGAGAGTCTCTATCGACCGGCGGCAGACAAGTGGAGCGAAGTCAATCGCATGGGACGCGAGGCGATCAAGTATTTCAGCGAGCAGTGGTATCGCTACCCGTGGTCGCACGCGACGACGGTCGAAGGTCCGATCGAAGGAATGGAGTACCCGATGCTGACCTTCACGCCCAACAGTCCGTCGCGAGAAGAACAGCAGTGGGTGATTGCGCACGAGTTCGGGCACGAGTGGTTCCCGATGACCGTTGGCTCCAACGAGCGACTGTATCCGTGGATGGACGAGGGCTTCAACACCTTCATCGATCTCGCCAACGCCGCGAAATATTTCAGCGGCACACCTTACGGCGATTCGATCGAGGTGCATCCGCTGCACTTGTACGCGGATCACGCGAGGCCGGGCGAGGAGCAGCCGTTGATCACCAATCCGACGCAAGTCCACGATCTGTTCTGGGTCGGATACCAGAGGCCCGCACTCATGATGCAGATGCTCCGCTACGAAGTGCTCGGCAAAGACCGGTTCGACGCCGCGTTCCGCGAGTACATCAAGACATGGGCGTTCAAGCATCCGACGCCAGCGGATTTCTTCCGCATGATGCGGGACGAATCGGGAATGGAGCTCGACTGGTTCTGGCG
>JBKOVX010000339.1:0-3557 GCA_046724115.1 Gemmatimonadota bacterium
GGGATTGGCAGCCTTATCTTTCTTCTGCAACGTATCGAGCGTGATCATGCTCGCATTCTGGTAGCCAACGAGCGCATTGCCGCTCCACACATTTCCGCCGGACTTGGTAGTGGCGGTGATGATGGCGCTGGAAGCCTTCTGTTACTCCGCCTTGAAGTTCTGGGCGATGATGCGGTACTCCTGCACCGCACTCCGTGGGAACGGATTGCCGCGGCTTGCGTCCTGACCGACGATTCCGCCCGCCGTCAGGTCATTCTTGAAGCTGGTACCATCGATGAAAAGGTTAACCGAGCTGGGACTCTGACCATCCGCGGAGACGGTCTTGAACGTGGTGCTGTTGACGCGGTCCTCGGTGACGATGACGCCCGGTGAAAGCGCGGCCAGGTCGAGGAAGTTGCGCGTCGATGTCGGCAGCTTCGAGATTTGCGCCTGCGTCACGTTCGTTGACACCTCGGACGATTTCGTCTCGAGGCCAGTGCTGCCGGTGATGACCTGCGTCTCCAGTTGGGCAGCCTGCTGCGCGAGCGAGAAATCCTGAACCTGCGTAGTTCCGATTTGAACTACTACAGTGCGCGTCTGAGGCGCGCTCCCGATCCGGCGGACTGTTACCTCGTATGTCCCGGGGACCAGTCCAGCGAGCGTGTAGAATCCAGCGTCGTTGGATTGAGTTCCACGCGGCACGCCGCTGTTGGTATTTCTCGCCACGATTTGCGCGCTTCCGATGGGCGCGCCACTCGTGCCACTAATAGTGCCGCGAATGGTACCAGTCGAAGTCTGAGCGGTCAGCGTTCCGGCTGCGAACAGCAAGAATGCTAATACGCTCCATACGCTCGGCCAGTATCGTTGGAAATTGATGCCACTGATTTTCATGTACATCTCCGGTTGTTGTTTCGCTAAAAGCCAAATGGACGTGCCTGGATCAGATAGAAGACATCACTTTGTCGAGGGTTGAGGTTGGTGGCGGACGCTCCGCCGGTTCCCCACCTGTGGAGCGGCGGATGACAAGCTCCGTCGGGATGCGCTCGCGACGGCGCGTGTGATCGTTCTTGTGCGTGATGCCGTGGAGGAGCAGCTCCACGGCTCTCGCACCGAGCTCGCAGATGGGCACGTGAACCGAGGAGAGAGGCGGATCCATGTAGCGGGCGAGGGGAATGTCGTCGAATCCGGCGACCGCCATCTCTTCCGGCACCTGGACATCTGACTCGCGCAACGCGCTCAGCGCGCCGATCGCCATCGAGTCGTTCGCCGCGAAGATCGCCGTCGGACGACTCTGGAGCGCAAGAAGCTTGAGGGCAGCCGTGTAGCCGGCTGCCTCCGTAAAATCGCCTTCCCGCTCCAGAGAAGCATCCGGCGCGATGCCCGCTTCGCGCAGCGCCATTCGATACCCGCGCAGCCGCTCGGCTGCATCATAGTTGCGCGCCGAGCCCTTGATGATCGCGATACGTCGATGGCCGCGAGAGACCAGGTGGGCCACCATCTCCCGCGCGCCACGACTGTTCTGGATCGTCAGCGAATCGATCTCGTTGCCCCTCGGCACCGAGCACAAAAGCACCACTGGAATCGTGCTCGGCAGATTGAGCAGCGATTTCTCGTCGAGATCGGGTGACATCACGACGACACCATCGACGCGCCCGCGCATGGCCCGAATCGCCGTCTCGATGCCGTGACGGTCGGCGTAGGCGCGCGAGATCAGCAGATGAAATCTGTTCTTCTGCGCGGTGTCGTCCATCCCGCGAATGATTTCGGAGAAGAACTCGCCGTAGAGATCGGGCAGCAGCACGCCGATCGTCTCCGTCTTGCTCGTGATGAGACTGCGCGCGCCGCTGTGCGGGACGTAGCGCATTCTGCCGGCGACTTCACGAATGAGTCGCCTGGTCTCCTCGCTCACCGGTCCACTGCCGTTCAACACACGTGATACGGTGGCAACGGACACATTGGCTTCACGGGCAACATCCTTGATCGTGACCATTCTCCTCGCATCGATAAGTCCTGTCGTCTCACAGAGGCGGTGAGCGAGTCGGACGGGGAGACAGCTCAATCGTTGGCCGATCTACGTCTGGAGCAAGACGGTGATTGTCATCGCAACAGCCGAGGACTGCGTGCAATCCCTGAAGACCGACGTCGCCGGCAGGGAAGCGACGGAAATATGTAATCGTTTACATAGAGGGCGCCAGTGCCAGTTTTGGCAAGCTCGTCCGTGCCCCGTGCTCCTTCCCTGATCCAGCACGACCGTTGAACTTTCGCGGGTGAAAATCCAAAAGCTTGTTCGATTCCTTACGCTGGCGATGGCATTGGTTTTTGTGGCGAGCGCCTGCCGTGAGGTCGCACCGGCCTTCGGTCCCAACATCCCGTTCGCCAAACAGAACGCGGATGAATTTCTTTATTCGATCGGCTCGCGCTTCACCAACATCCAGCGCCCTCAACGGATCCTGCGCGCCCGGCAGCAGTTCGGCCACTATGCACTGACGCCGTCGGGCGTCTACAACGACACCACTATATGGTTGTCGATTGGCCCCGACAGCGCCCGGCTCTTCGGCGACGAAGGACATTTCTCCGTCGATCGCTACATCGTCAGCACCGCGCTTGCGACTGATCCGCCCGACACGCTGACTGAATCACGCGAGATAGTGCGGTTGAGGAGGCTCAGCGACAACGAGTACGAGTGGTTCACGAACGTCGAAGTCGCGCTGGGCAGAATCGGCGCCAAGAGCATCGCTGACGTAATCGCCGCCGCGCTAGCCGCCGGCGAAGGAAAATCGCCAGCCGCGATTCGCGCCAATTACAATAGCAGCTTCCCGCGCACAGCGGCGGCGCTCGGCAGATTGTTCACCATCGACACGCTGCGCGCGACACCAGACAACGAAGGCGCGACGACTTTCGACATCGCCATCAAGCTGACGCCGAACATCCTGAAGGAGTCGATGCCGCACTACGCGGCTTACATCGACAAGTACATCAGCAAGGGCAAGTATCGTATCACACTCACCGACAAGACCGGCGCGCACTGGTTCGACGCCTGGGCCGCCAACTATTACATGCACTTCAAGGTGCGCAGCAAGGACGGACACTTCGCCCCAATGGAGGGCGCCGTTCGGCCAATGCCGGAAAATCTCACCATCCAGCTCGACATGTCGATGAAGATCATGATCTTCACCGTCGGCTGGACGGAGATGATGGGCGACTTCGAGGTGATCAACACGCCCCACGAGCGCGGCTGGTCGATCCGCTTCGCAAAGGAGCCGAACTGGCATTTGCCGATCACGGTTGGAACGCTCCTCAAGTCTCCGCTGCGGCGCCCATTCCAGGGGCAGGGTATTCCTATCCGCGTCTCCATCCGCGACAACCCCGGATCGCAGACAATCCTGAATCGACGGGGAACTCTCGTCGTGCAAGAGAGCGGGATCCTTCGTTTTCTGAATCGATTGAGCGGAACTGCAGTCGGAGATTTTCTGGGGGCATCGGAGCGAGAGGCGAACCGCTTCAATGCAGATACTTTCCGCGCGCTACGCATCGACGTCGCCGAGTTGCTGAAATGAGATAGTGCTTCTGAGGAACTC
>JBKOVX010000256.1:0-2511 GCA_046724115.1 Gemmatimonadota bacterium
ATTCTAGCCGCCCCAGCCCTGCCCAAAATCCAAGCTGAGACTTCACCCTACTTCGGCGTTCTTTCGGTATATTGAGGCAGGACAAAACGCATTGGCCTTTCATCCCCCGCCTGATAGTGTGAAGGAATGTCCCGAGCCGAGATCACCACGCCGGAAGTCATCGCCGAGGAATCGGTCGTCGAGCTGTCGCTGCGGCCGCAGCGACGTTCCGAGTTGATAGGGCAGCAGAAGGTGAAGGAGAGTCTGCGCATCTACATCGACGCCGCTCTCGCGCGGCGCGAACCGCTCGACCACACGCTGTTCTTCGGCCCCCCGGGACTCGGCAAGACGACTCTAGCCGAGCTGATCGCGAGAGAGCTCGGGGTGAATATCCGGAGCACCTCCGGCCCTGCGCTCGAAAAACCAGGCGATCTCGTCGGCACGCTGACGAACCTCCGCGAAGGCGACATCCTCTTCATCGACGAGATCCACCGCCTCCGTCCAATCATCGAAGAGTTCCTCTATCCCGCGATGGAGGACTACAAGATCGACATCCGCCTCTCCGAAGGGCCCAAGGCGCAGACGATCACGATGCCGATCGAGAAGTTCACGCTCATCGGCGCCACCACACGGCTCGGAATGCTCACGCCGCCAATGCGCGCGCGGTTCGGGATCGAAATGCGCCTCAACTTCTATCCGGCCGCCGATCTCGAGCAGATCGTCCACCGCACCGCCGAGGTGATGCAGGTGGAGATCGATGAGGACGGCGGACAGGAGATCGCCAAGAGATCGCGCGGCACGCCGCGCGTCGCCAATCGCCTGCTCCGACGCATCCGCGACTTTGCCCAGGTGAGGGCGGGCGGCAGGATCAATCGCAAAGTCGCCGCCGACGCGCTACAACTGCTCGAGGTCGATCAGTTCGGGCTCGACGACATGGACTCGCGCATCCTCAAGACCATCATCGAGAAGTTCGACGGCGGACCGGTCGGCGTCAGCACCATCGCCGCCGCGGTGGGCGAAGATGTGGGGACGCTCGAGGAAGTCTACGAGCCGTTCCTCGTCCAGAACGGATTCCTGCAGCGCACGCCGCGCGGACGTGTCGCCACCGCGCAGGCATACCGCCACTTCGGGTTCAATCCACCCAACACCAACACAAGTCCTCAGCAGCCGACTCTTTTCTAGCTCGGATTCCGTAGGGCCGATGTTCACCTTTCTCTAAGGCAGCGATGAACCTTCCACAGGTCTTTTTCGGGACGCTCCGCGACCACTACATCATGCTCTTCAGCGCCGCCGGGGGCGTCGCCCTCGTTGCCGGATTCGTTGGCGCCTGGATCGGCAGTCATCTGGCGGCCCGGAGATCAGCCCGCCAGGTCGTAAAAGAGCTGGGCACTGAGATCTCTGGCGCACCTCAGTTCAAGGAGATAATGCAGGCGATGGACGTGCTGTCAGTAGAAGTCGAGCGCCTATCGGAAGGCCATCGCTACGTCGCCAGACTTCTGTCGGAGCGCGCCGAGCGCGACCGACTGGCCGCCTTACCGCCGCACGAGCGGAAGTCGGAGCATATTACCCCGCACTAATCGCGGTCGTCGCCCACTATTCGCATAATCGCGGTTCTAGATCGGAGTCAGGAATGCTCCTTCGGCAGTTGCTTCTCTCGATCACCTTCGTAACCGCTGGCCCACTTACCGCGCAAAGGGCCGACCCGCCGCAAGGGATCGTCGAGCGCACGGCGACCGCGCACCCGATGCACTACTTCGTCTCCCTGCCTTCAGACTGGAACAAGCTCCGCAGCTGGCCAGTGATCGTTGTCATCCCCGACGCAGAGCGCGAATTCCGAAAAACAGCCAGCACGTTCGCCGCCGCCAGCGGATCGCAGCATTTCGTCATTGTCGTCCCCATGGTACTCGGTGGCGGTGGCACCGCCCAGCAGCACAAAAACGATTTTGATTATCCGGACAGCGTCTGGCGCATCGCTGATCGCACCGGGACCTGCGACTTCGACGAAGACGGAATCAGCGCGGTGCTCGATGACGTCGATCGACTGTACCGCACCGACCCCAGGATCTTCCTCACCGGGTGGGAAGCCGGCGGGCATGTCGTCATCCCGCAGCTGCTCCGCCACCCCGAACGCATCCGCGCCGTCGTCGTCACGACTCCCAACTTCCAAGGCCGCTGCGTCGTCCCGGCAACGCGCAGTCTGACCAACGCCGAGTCGCGGATACCGGTGCGCGTCTTTGGCGGCGATAAGGATCCGGCGTGGACGGGCACCAGCCCTCTAGTCATTCAGTCGGCGCGGTTCGACAGCCTCGCCAAGGTGAGAGGCTTCAGGAACGTCAGCGATTCACTGATCAAGAACGGGGGACACGGCGCACTCGCCGCCAACGTCGTCGGCTACTTCGCCTCGTTGCTGTCACCTTGATGTTGCCCAACGCGAGAATCGCAAGGTGTCAGCACTACTCGTGACGAGACAGAAGATCGCCATCACCGTCGCGTACGCCGCGGTTTTTGTCGAGCTCGGTACTTATTTCGCAC
>JBKOVX010000302.1:0-4148 GCA_046724115.1 Gemmatimonadota bacterium
AGCGGAGGCTGCCGCGCCGGAGAGGGCGCTGGCAGCGGAGACTTCTCATCGGGCATGCAGAATTATATCTGCTTAAATACCTCCCAGTATGACGTCGAGCTGTCGGTTTATCGCATCTCGAATCGTGTCGGGAATCGAAAAAGTCGAGAGGAAGGTCGTTTGCACGTTCGAGCCGACGGGACGGTTCACCGAGCGCAGATAGTAGCGCATGTAGCCGTCGAGACTCTCCGGGGAAGTCTTCTGGATCAGCAGCGCGCCCGCTCTCACCGCAGCGGCGCTCTGGTAGCGTTCGGCGAGTCCGGTGCGACGCTGTTCCGGCGTGATGTTGTCGGTGACAGCGGTGCTGGCGAGCTGTCCGACCGCTTCGTGCGCGATGACGTAGATCGCTTCCACAGCGTCGTTCGGCCGATCGGGGAAGGTGACCGTGATGATGTTCGATCGCGAGCCGGTGGTCTGGGTTCGCCCCTCGCCATCGAGCGGAAGCGAGAGCAGAATCTCACCCTGTGCCTGCTGGGTGTTGTTCAGGAATCTCTGCATGCGCGGCCGATAGGTTCGCTGCCAGAGTGTGTCGGTTAGCTCGAGAACGTTGCTTCGCTCACGCTGGGCCTGCAGCCAGTACGAGTGATAAAAGCGATTGCTTTCGTCGGTGAGCGACTGGACGAAGAGGCGAAGCCAATCGCGGTCGGCGGCTGTCTGGAAGTAGGCAGCGAGAAAAGCGATCGCCTGCGCTTGCTGCTGGGAAGATGCGGCGCGGGGATCGCCGTTGGCTCTTATGAAGAGATCGACCGTCTGCGTGAGGTCGGTCCACGAAGAGAAATTGAGCGGCACGAACTGCGCGTTGATCAATTGCGGATTGATCGTCAACCGTCCGCGCAGCCTGTCACGGTTGGCGTCCAGCTGTGTGACGACGTTCGCCCGGTTCTTGAGGACGATCATCTCGGTGCCGTAGCCGCGCCTGAAGAACGGGACGAAGGTCGTGTCCTCCTGCAGCATCGCGTAGCCGTGCAGCCAGAGATCAACGTGCTCACGAACCTTGATCGGCCAGATCACAGTCGGTCCCGCGTTCTGGTCCGGGCCGGCGGTAACCGTTCCGCCCGGTCCGCCGCCGACGGTCGCGCATGCTGTAAGTGCCGCAACGGCCGAAGCTGCGGCGAACGCTTTCATTTGTGACTTCATTTTTTTCCTCGATCGGTGCGCGCTACGCCCGCGGCGCCCGCGCGGTGTTACTGAATGGATTCAATTACGACTGCGATTCCCTGACCGCCGCCAATGCAGGCGGTCCCAAGTCCGTAACGCTTACCCTGAGCGCGTAACGCATGCAGTAGATGGGCCGTTATCCTCGCGCCGGAGGCGGCAAGGGGGTGGCTCAATGCAATCGCGCCGCCGTGGACGTTCAGGCGCTCTCGCGGCAGCGACAACTCGCGCTCGACGGCGCAGGTCTGGGCGGCGAACGCCTCGTTCACTTCGATGAGGTCCATGTCCTTCATCGACAGGCCGGCTTTGGCGAGTGCAGCCTTGGAAGCCGGAACGGGGCCGATTCCCATCACCGATGGATCGACGCCGGCCACACCCCAGGACACCAGCCGACCGAGCGGTTTGAGATTCCGCTCGCGGGCGAATTTCTCGCCGGCGATCACCAGTGCGGCAGCGCCATCTCCGATCCCGGACGCGTTGCCGGCCGTAACGAGGCCACCTTTTCGAAACGCAGGCTTGAGCGCAGCCAGCTTCTCCGCCGTAGTGTCCGGTCGCATGTGCTCGTCGCGCGCCAGCTCCTCGGTCTTTCCGGTTTTGGGATTCGTCACCGGTACTGGAACGACTTCTTCATCGAAGACGCCTTCGTCCCACGCTGCCTTCGAGAGCTGCTGCGATCTGAGCGCAAACTCATCGACGCAGCCGCGATCGAGCTTGTACCGCTCGGCGAGATTCTCCGCGGTCTCCGCCATGCCGAGGCCGACGTAGGAATCGGTCAGACCCTCCCACAGCACATCCTCCATCACCGGCGCTCTGCCCAGTGGTGTTCCCCAACGTATGCCGCGGGTGACGTGCGGTGCCAGCGACATCGACTCCGCACCTCCGACTAGACAAAGCTGTGCGTCGCCGAGGATGATTTCCTGCGCGCCGCTGACGACTGCCTGGAACCCCGATCCACAGAGGCGATTGAGGGTGAGAGCCGATGTCTCCTCTCGCGCGCCGGACTTGAGCGCGACATGACGCGCGAAGTAGATGGAATCGCTGGTCGTATAGAGAACGTTGCCGAAGATGGTCTGATCGATATCGGTGGCGCTCACCCCGGCGCGGTCGACGGCGGCTTTGCTTGCCTGAACTGCGAGGTCGATGGGGGAGATATCCTTCAGCTTTCCGCCGAACGTGCCGAAAGGAGTTCGGACCGCGGAAAGGAAGACTACGCCGGGAGAGTTCGGTGTTGGCATACGCTTAAAGCTAGCATCTCGTGTGCGGACTGCGGATTGAGGCATGCGGACCAACTACCCAGTGCGGAGTTCGGACTGATTGAGGAGTCCGGACCTATTACGGAACGAGGACTACTGAGGACTGATTCCGGACCATGAACGACTGCGGTTGACCGTAGTCCGCAATTAGTACGTACTCCTAAATTAGTCCGCAGTCCGGACTGATCTGTTGGTCCGTAACCCTCAATCCGCACGTCTGCAGCTAAGCTCGCTTCCCGCAATTAATGCAAAACTTCCAGATGGGATCGAGCTCGGCGCCGCAGCCTGCGCAGTGTTTCGCGGAGAGATTCTGGCCGCAGTGAGGGCAGTAGGTGACGGCACGACCCTCGGGCAAAGTTCCTCCGCAGAACTTGCATCCCTCGGCGACTTCCATCGCGCCGGGCACGGTGAATGACGTGCCCGCGCCAGGCGTGCCACCGTTGCCATTGCCACCCGCAAACCCGCCGGGATTTTGCGCCGGCACTGCGACACCGAGCTTCTCCAGCGCGTCTGGAGCGAGAGTGATTCTGGTCTCGGCGTAGTCGCGGAACGCACCGACGTCGGCGTGCGGAGATTCCAGCTCCTTCTTCAGACGATCCTGCATCGCCTTGTCGGCGCGCACGTACCCCTTCTCGCCGGAAAGGAGGCGACTGACCGCCGCCTCGTAATCCTGGTTGGTCTCGATGCCGAGGTCGCGCCGATAATGCCGGTAGGGGACGAGCGTGTCGTACAGCTCCTGGACCGTGAACGGCACACTGAGATACTCGGCGTGGCCGTTTCTAATGTTGTGGACCAGTCGCTGAAACAGTCGGTCTAGATCGTCCATGTTCGCTTCGTCGGACGGAATGATTGAACGTCGGGGAAGGGAGATGGGTCCTTCAGGCGAACCTTGGTTCCCTTCTGCTTCTCCACCCAGCTCTCGTACTCAGATTGCCGTAACCCGCCTGAATTCGATTGTTCCGCCGCGGCGCGCGTCGCCAGGTAATTCGCGTACTCGTTCTGTGGATGACCGGCGTGACCGGCTACCCATCGGAACTGAGTCTCGTGCGACGAGACCGCAGCCACGGCTTCCTTCCACAACTCCAGGTTCTCGATTGGCCCGCCCTTCCTTTTCCACCCACGGTCAATCCACCCGCCAACCCACGAGTTCATCCCTTCGACGATGTACTTCGAATCGCTGGTGAACAAGACTTTGTAGCTGTTGCCGCGGCGGGAGATCTCGCGAAACGCCTCGATGACGGACCGGAGCGCCATTCGGTTGTTGGTCGTCGCCGGCTCCGAGATCCAGTAATCGTAGCGCTCTACCTCCCTCGATCTCGGATGAAGCCACTCGATGACGCCGCCGGCGCCGCCCGGATTCTCTCCTTCGCGTCCGTTGCCGAGACATGACTCGTCTGCGTAGATCGCGATGAGATCACCCTTCCTGGCTTTGCCGCGGCTCAACGCACCACCTCGAAGCTTTCCAGCTCGTCGAGGTAAAGTGTGATCTCGTCGCCGGTCGTCGGATGCGTCGCGTCCACCGCTTCGCGCCCGCTAATCATGCGCAGCCTCGTCGGCACGATCACGTATTCCGTTCCGCGACGGTACGCGGCGATCCGCCGGCCGTTCAAAATTGCCCGCTCGAGCAGGTCGTACTGCTGGTGGTTCCACTCTGTCACTGCAACTCCCGTTAACTGCCGTCGCCACGGCACCATTCCCGAA
>JBKOVX010000348.1:0-6394 GCA_046724115.1 Gemmatimonadota bacterium
GTCGTCGATTGGGTAGCCGCTGGTGCAGTCCTCTACGTTCTCCTTCCGCCCGGCTACCACCTCTCGTTCCTGCCGGTGCTCGGCGTTTTTCTGCTCGCCCAGTTCGCTGGAATCCTTAGCCACATCCCCGGTGGCCTCGGCGTATTCGAGGCGATTGTCGTCCTGCTGCTGAGACCATACGTTCCCGCCGCATCCATCGTCGGCTCGCTGCTGGCCTACCGCGCCATCTATTACCTGCTGCCGCTGGTGATCGCCCTGACATTCCTGATCGCGTTCGAATTGCGACGCCAGCGCGAGCGAGTCGCGGAGGTGGCGACTCTGGCAGGAGGATTCATCGGTCGGTGGATGCCGGCGCTGATGCCGCAGATTCTCAGCGTCGCCACGTTCGTCGCCGGCCTGATCCTGATCGTTTCGGGAGCAACGCCGGCCGTGCGCAGCCGCTTCGTCGCTCTCGATGACGCGCTTCCCCTCGGCGTCATGGAGCTCTCACACTTCGCCGCCAGCCTCACTGGCGCCGCGCTGATAATTCTGGCCTGGGCGATCAGACGGAGACTCGACGCGGCGTACACGCTCACCATCGCCGCTCTCGGGATTGGCATCGTCACTTCGCTGCTCAAGGGATTGGACTGGGAAGAAGCGTTCGCGCTGACGCTGGTTCTCCTCGCCCTGATTCCGTCCCGCCGCGTCTTCTACCGAAAGGCCGCGATCACCAGCGAGCCGTTCAGCAACGGCTGGATCGCCGCGGTGGTGGTGGTCGGAGTGGTAACTACCTGGCTCGCGTTCTTCTCATACCGAAACGTCGATTTCACCAGCCCGGTGTGGTGGGAGTTCAGTGGCCGAGGCGATGCGCCGCGCTCATTGCGCGCGATGGTGGGAGTGCTCGGCGCGTTGATGCTCTTCGCGCTGTCGCGGATGCTGCGTCACGCCGAAGCGGAGCCCGAGCTCCCATCGCCCCGCCAGCTCGACCTCGCCGCGCGGATTGCCGCCGGGTCACCCGACACGATTGCCAACCTCGCGCTGCTCGGCGACAAGTCGCTCCTCTTCAGCGACACCGGCCGCAGCATGATCATGTACGGGATCGCCGGTCGCAGCTGGATCGCACTCGGCGACCCGCTTGGACCGGAGACGGAACAGGGGGAGCTCGCGTGGAGATTTCGCGAGAGCGCAGATCGGCACGGAGGCTGGCCCGTGTTCTACGAGGTCAGCGCCAGGCACTTGCCTATCTACATCGACCTCGGCCTCACTCTCTTCAAGCTGGGCGAGGAAGCGATGATAATGCTGCCCGAGTTCTCGCTCGATGGCGGCAATCGGAAAGCGCTGCGCCGAACGCGCAAGGATGCGGTCAAAGCGGGCGCGACGTTCGAGATGATTCCGCCGGAAGAGACGAAGAATTTTCTGCCCGGCCTGAAACAGATCTCAGACGAATGGCTCGCCACGAAGCGCACGAAAGAGAAAGGGTTCTCTCTCGGTCGGTTCGATGAGCGTTACATCAAGAGCTTCCCTGTCGCATTGATACGCATCGGCGACGCAGTGGTCGCGTTCGCCAATGTCTGGCTCGGCGCCGACCGATCGGAGATCTCCGTCGACCTTATGCGCTACACGTCGGTGGCCCCGCCCGGCGTCATGGAGTTCCTGCTGATCGAGCTAATGCTGTGGGGCAAGGAAAACGGGTACCAGCGCTTCAACCTGGGCATGGCACCGCTCTCCGGCATCGAGAATCGAAGTCTTGCTCCCCTTTGGAACCGCGTCGGCGCGCTGCTGTTCAGTCGCGGTGAGCCTTTTTACAACTTCCAGGGTTTAAGACTGTACAAGGAAAAGTTCGATCCGATATGGGAGCCCAGATACTTAGCGTCACCCGGCGGGCTGGTTCTGCCAAGGATTCTTACGAATGTCGCGTCCCTGATTTCTGGGGGCCTTGTGGGAGTGGTCTCAAAGTGAGAGGCGTCGCGGTCGCGCTCGTTTGCGTGCTCGGGTTTGCCTGCGCTCCGGCGCATTCGGCGTACACGCCGCGTGATCCGCGGCTGCTGCGGGAGCCACTTTACTTCTATCCCAAAACCGGCGGCCCACTCCATCCACGCGCGGGGATCTTTTTCCTCGGCAACGATCTCGGGTTCTGGGAGCCGCATCAGAAACTCGCGGTGCGGCTGGCGGAGCACGGATACGCCGTCGTCGGATTCGATGTGAAGAAGTATCTCGATCGGCTGCCTGACTCGGCGCTGCTGCGCGACAGCGCGATGGTGCACGACATCCCCCTGCTGATGAAACGCTCCCTCCACGAGCTTGGGGCGGACTCGGTGCCAATCGTGCTGGCGGGACACTCTTTCGGCGCGGACCTGGCTCTCTGGACCGAGGCCAACGCGCATCTGCCCGGTGTCGTCGGTGTGCTCGCGCTCGGTCCGACCAAACGCGATCATCCCACCGTGACCATCAACGACAAGGTAAATCTTGGCGAGCCGACCGAGTCCGGCAGCTTCGCGGTGGACGAGCAGATTCGCAACACACCGCCCCAGGTGAGAATCGCGTTGTTACGCGGGGCGAGCGACAAGGAGCGCAAGTCCGACCGCGCTTTCATCGAAGCGGGCGGCGCGCGCCTCACCTATACGATAATCCCCTTCGCCTCACACTCACTGAAGTCGCTCGTTATAGCGGGGCCTATGATCCAGCACGCAATCGATCAGCTGGTTGGCGATTAGCGCTTCCGACGACGGCGTCGGCCTCGGCGGAAATCTCTCGCAGCTCGGCGGCGCTCATCGTACGAACGATTGTGAGGACGGCTGCCAGTAGCGGCACCGCGACGAGCAGGCCCAGAAGTCCAAACAGTACCGACATCAGCGCCTGAATCGCCAGCGTGAGGGCGGGCGGCAGATTCACGCCTGCTTTCATGAGAACAGGCACCAGCACATGGTTCTCGACGAACTGGATGACGATGTAGCCGACGCCGACCAGGAGCGCTTTGTGGGGCGAGTCTATGAAGGCCATCGCCATCGCCGGGATCGCGGCGAAGATCGAGCCGACAATCGGGATGAATTTCGCTATACCTGCCAGAATGCCGAGTGGCAGCGCCGCCTTTACGTGAATGGAGAAAAGGAACAGAGTCGTCACGGCTCCGATGACGGCCATGGCGATCAGCTGGGTGACGAGCCACCGGCGCAGAGTCGTGGCGA
The DNA here is from genome assembly GCA_046724115.1 of Gemmatimonadota bacterium. Taxonomy (GTDB): domain Bacteria; phylum Gemmatimonadota; class Gemmatimonadetes; order Gemmatimonadales; family Gemmatimonadaceae; genus UBA4720. The sequence goes on from JBKOVX010000348.1 coordinate 3,165, forward strand.
GGCGGTTGAGGGTGATCGCGGCGCGATCGCGCTCTCGTATTGGAACCAGCTCGAGGATCCCGCCGTGATAGAGAGACGGCTCCGCGCCGATGTACGCGGCGATGAAGAGCACGAGCAGAAATGCGCCGGAAACCGCAAAGGTCGAAGTGAGCACGCGCAGAAACGAGTGCTGGGCCCCACTGAACTGCCTGGTCATCTCGCGACGGAGATTTCCGCCTACTGCGACTTCGTGGGTCCGCTTGGTCGAGTCTGCCACAGCGGAGTCAGTGGTTGCCGAAGCCAGGGTTGGTGAAGCCACGGTTGGTGAAGCCGCACCTGCCGCCGCCGTGGCTGGCGACGTCGCGACGCGCGTGCTATCCGGGGCGCTCTCTTCGTTGAACAAAAGCCCGAGTACGCCCCCCGCGCGATGGCCGAGCCAGGCGTCGAACTTGTCCATAGCTTCGGGGAGCCTTACCTGGAGCTCGCGCGACTGGGCGCGCAGGATCGGCGCCATCCACGCACCCGCCCCGACCAGCACCCCGAGAAACGCGGTAAGGATTATCGCGACGCCAACGGCGCGGGGGATTCTTCGTTTCTCGAGCCAGTCGGCGCCCTGAGCGAGTGGAAGTCCGAACAGAACTCCCAGAAAGAAAAGGAAGAGTACCGGGTGGGCGACCCAGACAAGACGGATCAGGATGTAGAAGCCGAAAATGATTGACAGAACCCGGACGATGTCGCGGGTTGGCAATCTGAGGGGATCGCGCGGCGCCATGCGTTATATGTAAGCCAGACTTGTGCCCGCAGCGAGGCGCCCGCAACAGAGTGGAGTCCTTTCACGAGCCCCGCTTGACCTGTCGGGTACCCTCTATAGCTTCAAAACCCATGTACTGCATGCTTACGTGTTGTTGGCGCTATCCTCGTGTGGAGAGGAGCTGAGCATGTCGTGCGCGTACAACGCGAGAATGCACAGCTAAGAGCCGAGCACTCTCGCAGCCGCAGCGGCCGCGCCTCTCCAGAGACACGCGGTTTTTTTTTGCCCGCACACCAGAACGAGGAAGAGATGCCTGCAACGCCCGACGGACCGATTGCGATTTACTACGAGCACCCTGACTGGTTTCGGCCGCTCTTCGCTGAACTCGATCGCCGTGGAGTCTCGTACCAGCGCGTAGACGCGACATCGCACTCGTTCGATCCCTCCGAAGCAAACTCTCCCTACTCTCTGGTGTTCAATCGGGCGAGTCCATCGGCTTATCTCCGCGGTCACGGGCAGGTGACGTTTCACACTCAAGGCTGGTTGAGGCACCTCGAGCGGATCGGGGTTCCGGTAGTCAACGGGTCGGCTTGCTATGAGATGGAGACGTCAAAGGCTCTCCAGCTCGACATCCTCGAGGAGCTCGATCTTCCCTATCCCAAGGCCCGCGTGATCAACAACGCGGAGCTGGCAGCAGTGGCTGCTCGAGGTCTCCGCTTCCCCATCGTGGTCAAGCCGAACATCGGTGGCAGCGGAGCAGGCATCACGCGCTTCGACACGCCGGCGAGTCTGGAGGACGCAGCGCGCAGCGGCAGAATCGACCTCGGCGTCGACAGAGTGGCGCTGGTGCAGGAGCTCGCTCCCCTCCGAGACGGACACATTACGCGCGTCGAAGTTCTCGACGGAAAATTCCTCTACGCCATCAACGTCTATCCGGCCGATGATTCTTTCAATCTCTGCCCGGCCGACATCTGCCAGACGACCGATGGCAAAGAGCTCTCGCGCGCGGCGTGCGCCGTCGACGCCCAGAAAAACGGGATGCGCGTCGAGCAGTTTACGCCGCCACGCGAGATCGTTCGCGACGTTGAACGCATCGCCGAGCGAGTCAGTCTGGACGTCGGTGGAATCGAGTACCTGGTCGACGACCGCGACGGCAAGCACTACTTCTACGACATCAACGCCCTCTCGAACTTCGTCGCCGACGGCCGCAACGTCGTCGGATTCGATCCGTTCGAGCGGCTGGTCGACTACCTGGTGGGGCGCGTCTCAGCATCGGTCGTAACGGGCGCGAAACGGCGGGCTGCGGAAGCCGTCGCGGCTGGAGTGCCGTGATGCGCTACGGATATTGGCTCCCGGTTTTCGGCGGCTGGCTGCGCAACGTCCCGGACGAGGGCATGAGCGCCAGCTGGGACTACGTGAAGCGACTCGCGCAACGCAGCGAACAGATCGGCTACGACATCACGCTGATCGCCGAGCTGTTCATGAACGACATCAAGGGAATCGACGCCGATTCGCTCGAGGCGTGGTCGACCGCGGCAGCACTGGCCGCGGTGACAGAGCGACTCGAGCTGATGGTCGCGGTGCGTCCGACGTTTCACGAGCCGGCGATCTTTGCCAAGCAGGCGGCGAACATCGACCATATCTCGGGCGGTCGTTTGGCGCTGAACGTCGTATCGTCGTGGTGGAAGGACGAAGCGAGGCGCTACGGCATCAACTTCGAGGAGCACGACGACAGGTACGCGCGCACCGACGAGTGGCTGCGGGTCGTCAACGGAGTCTGGAATGAGCCGCGATTCAGCTACTCAGGGAGGCACTACAAGGTCGAGGAGACAATCCTCGAGCCAAAGCCTTTCCGTCGCCCGCGCCCCACGATCTACGCGGGCGGCGAGAGCCCGGCGGCGAAAGAGCTCATCTCGCGAACCTGCGACGCCTACGTGATGCACGGGGATCCACCGGAGAGGGTGGCGCCAAAGATCGCCGACCTGAGCGCGCGTCGCGAGAAACTCGGGCTCGGTCGGATGCAATTCGGCGTGGCGGCATACGCAATCGTCCGTGACACCGAAGAAGAAGCGCAGCGAGAGCTGGCGAGGATCACAAACGTCCAGCCTGGCTCGCCCGGCTACCAGAATTATCAGGATTGGATTGCGCACACTACCCTGGAGCAACAGGTGAGTCTCGAGGACTACTCGGTCTCAAATCGCGGGCTGCGCGCGGGGCTCGTCGGAACACCGGAACATGTTGCGGATCGGATCCGAGGACTAGAGGCGGTCGGCGTGGACTTGCTGCTGCTTCAGTTCAGTCCGCAACTCGAGGAAATGGAGCGGTTCTCGGAGACGGTCATGCCCCTCGTGGAACCAGCAGGATCGGTTCAAGTCGGGCCGTAGATCTGGACGCGCAATAGCACCCACAAAACAAGCTAGATCGCGTCAGGGTCTCCGGCCCGCCATGAGCGGGACCCTAGTTTATCAGCTTGGTCTCTCGATCCTTGATCGTCCGGTAG
>JBKOVX010000265.1:0-3859 GCA_046724115.1 Gemmatimonadota bacterium
TCTCAGGACGCAGAAAGCCGTACGCGTACTGGCCGCGAATCTCCAGCACGGCGCCCTTGATACCGGCTTCCTCACCCTCACTCTCGTCGAGGATGCTCACCTCGAAGCCGCGGCGCTCCGCCCACCGGGTGTACATGCGCATGAGCATCTGCGCCCAGTCCTGCGCCTCGGTACCACCGGCACCGGCGCTGATTTCGAGCTGCGCGTCGCGAAAATCGTCGGGCCCGCGCAGCAGCGACTTCACCTCGAAGGAATCGAGATCGTCGCGTAATTGCCCTGATTCCGTATCGAGCTCGCGCTCCATATCCGGCTCGGGGCTGTCCTGCAACAGCTCGTCGAGCTCGAGCGCGCTTACCAGTCGGTCGTTCAGCTTGTCGTAGGGATCGATCCAGGCGCGCAGCGTCTTCACTTCCTGCAGTGTCGCTTGCGCCTTCTCCTGGTTGTTCCAGAAGGCGGGGTCCGCCATCTCGGCGTCGAGCACGCTCAGGCGAGCGCGCTTGCCGTCGATGTCAAAGATACCTCCGCAACTCCGCCAGTCGGTCCCTGCTCTGCTTCAGGCCACGACTGCGTTCACTTTCCGCCATTTATCCGGGCTCCCGGCCCTTAGAAGATTTTCTTGCCCGCTGCCAGCACTTCGTTCAGCGCTTCCTGAAAATAAGTGGTGCTCTCTGCAAGCTGCTGTCCCACCTGCGCAATATACTCCTCGAAGCTCTTTTTGATCTCCTCTCTAAAGAGCTGTTTCAGAGTCCCGTCGCGAAGCCCTTCGGCGTGCTTGGCGGGATGGTAGGTGATGATGTCGGAGACCAGCGCCCGCGCGAGTCTCTTGGCGCGCTGGTTGGGATCCTTGGAGAGAAACGGGTTGAGCGGGCGACGCGCACTGCCATCGCTGATCGGTGGGGATGCCCGGGGCGGTGTAGCGGGAGGCGCCGGGGCCGGAGGGCGGGGCGGATTGGGTCGGCTTGCCGGCCCTGATGGAACGAACGGCGGCACCGAGGCGACCGGCGCGGAACCGGTCGGAGGCGTGAACGGTGAGACCGGCGGCGGAGCGCCGGGACTGGGAGGGGTGAACGGGGGTATCGGAGGTGGTGCAGTGAATTCAGGCAGACTGGTGGCGGGCGATGGAGGCGTCGCCGTCGCCGTAACCGGTCCGCGGTCGAGCGGCTCCTGGCGCACCGGGCGCGGCGCAGCCGGCGCCTCGGCTGTGCGCATCGGCGGCGGTGGTGCTGCCGCCGGGGCTGGGCGCTGGGTGGGTGGGGCGGCTGGCGTCTGGCGCGCGGACGTGCCAAACGGCGGCGAGTCCCAGCCACTTTGTGCCGGAGGCGTTGAGCGAGGACGTTCTACAGGGGCTGGCGGAGTATTGGTGCGCTGACCGGCCCCCGACGGAGTGGTCTGACTGGATGGAGCAGGAATGGTGATCACGCCGCTACACACCGAACAGCGCGCGCGCACGCCCGATGGTGGAACCTTGGTTGGATCCACTCGAAAGATGGAGCGACAATCCGGGCAGCTGACGTTCATTCATTCTCTCCGATAGTGCGTATGTCGCGGATGGCCGGTAACGGCTCCTGCGGTGTGACGCGCTCGTCACTACGTCTATCAACAGTGTAAACAGAGCCGGGTAGACTCTTGGCGTACGTTTTCATCTCCGTCGCCAGCTGGCTGGCCTGTCGGGCCGAGCTCAGCGAGCGTCGCAAGTTTGTTACGACTCCGATCGAGAGCGTCATCAGCGGCACTCGATCGAGATGTCCCCTGCGATCCTTGCCAAAGAAATAACCGGCGCGGCGATCCTGCTCCGAGTATTGATACGGAGCCAGCAGATCGAAAGTAGCCACGATCTCTCCGCAAACAGACGGAATCGCGTTGTACGGTATGATGAAGATAAAATCATCGCCGCCAATGTGCCCGATGAATCCGTCTTCGCCACATGTTCCCTTCACTACGTCGTGAAGCAGCTTGGCGAGAATCCGGATCACACGGTCGCCTTCGTTGTAGCTGTATCGATCGTTGAACTCCTTGAAATGATCGAGGTCGGCGTAGCAAACCGCAAAGTAGTCGCCCAACGCCAGCCGGCGACCGATCTCGGCTTCGATGGCCGATGTGCCCGCGAGGCGCGTGGACGGATGAACGACCAAATCGCGCTCCGACCGGATCAACATCGCCGTCAGCCGCCGCACCGCTTCGGGCGCCTGCATTCCGTCGCGTATCACCTCGTCGGCGCCGGCGTCGAACGCTTCGTCGAGCGACTCGCTCTTTTTGGCGCAGAGAACAGCCGACGGAACGACGGCGGTATAGGAGTCCTTCTTGAGTCGATGGAGCGCGGCGAGCACGGGCTGAGGATCCCGTCTCGCATCGAATACGACGAACCGCGGACGCGCGCGAAGCCCGATCGACATCAACTCGTCAGCGGAGCTGATGGTGACGACGGAAGCTTCCTGCGCCTCGATCCACGCACTCACATGCGCGGGTAGCGAAGCACCATCGGGGGAAAAGCGTATCGCGTTGGGCTGCTGCAAATCGTTGGCTATCCGGGTCGCCGGTGATTCTTGTCCGTCAGAAAAAGAAGAACGCAACTCCGAGCACCGAGTACGCGAGAAGCAACAGGACTCCCTCGAGCCAGTTCGTTTCCGCGTCCCTGATGACGGACGACGTTACTAAAACAGCCAATGCAATGCTCGCAACCTCCATCGTGGTGAATGCGAGATCCATCGGCTGGTGGAACACCATCCCGAGAAGAACCAGGAGCGGCGCGATGAGCAGCGCCACCTGTATACTGGAGCCAATGGCGATGTTGAGCGCGAGATCCATCCGGTTCCGCAGCGCCATGAGAATCGCAGAGCTGTTCTCGGCCGCATTGCCGATGATGGGTATGAGGATCATTCCGACAAAGAACTCGGATAGCCCCAGCACCTTCACCGCCTCCTCAGTGGCCGACACCAGAATCTCCGCCATGACGCCGACCGTGATGGCCGCGCCGAGGAGGATTGCCAGTGCCTTCTTTGACGACCATTTCGGGGCTACAGTCACGGCTGGACTGTGCCTGTCGGGGGCAAAATCTGACGAGTGGGTCCACAGCGAGAATGCCAGCCAGGCGACGTAGCCGAGGATGAGAAGGGGGGCCACGTAGTGGGACACTCGGACCGTTGCCACCCGCTCTGGGTCTGGATGGAGCGCGTGAAACAGCGCCGGCACCACGAGTCCGAATACCGCAATGAGCAATACAGTACTGCTCGACCCCGCCAGCTGGCGGCTGAATCTCTGCTCCCTGTATTTGAGCCCCCCGGCCAATAGGGCCACTCCCAGAACCAGCAGCAGGTTGCCGAGAATCGAGCCGGTGATCGAAGCCTTCACCAGATCGATGAGTCCGGCGCGCAGGGCGAGAGTCGCAATGATCAGTTCGGCGAGATTTCCCAGAGTCGCGCTCAACACACCGCCGATCGCAGGACTCGTATGCTCGGCAACCGCTTCCGTCGCCGCGCCCAGCACACCGGACAACGGAATTATTGCCAGTGCGCTGAGCACGAACACGGCGATGGGTGGTGCCCCCATCAGTCGTGCTCCGATCGCGATGGGTACGAATACCAGCAGCGCGTAAAGGAATTTCAAAACAGATAGCGAAGCGAGACGTAGACCGGTGTCCCGTTGTCGGCGGGAAGTCCGCCGAACGTCCGGGCGATGTCGAAGACGAAGCCTCCACTTTGCACCCCAAATCCGACCGCCGCGCTGGCGTCATTTTTCCGGTCGTGGCCAACGTATCCGGCGCGCAAGTGGACCTTGCCCTGATACATGACGTCCGTCCCGAGTCGCAGCGATTTTCCACCGAACGACCGCGAGTTGATGAAGCTGCTGGCGAGTCGTAGCT
>JBKOVX010000100.1:0-3187 GCA_046724115.1 Gemmatimonadota bacterium
GCCATACGGTGACGCGTTCTCGACCTTGAGCGCCTCGTCGACATCCTTGGCGCGGATGATCACCAGCACCGGGCCGAAGACCTCGTCCTGGGCGATTCGCATGTCCGGTGTCACATAGTCGATGATCGTCGGGCCGATGAAGAATCCATTCTCTTTGCCCTTCACCACCGCGCGCCTGCCATCGACGAGCACCTTGGCACCCGCCGCTTCGGCTTCATCTATGTACTTCTCGATGCGCTCTTTCGACGCCGCAGATATTACCGGGCCGATATCGCGACCGGGCGCGATCTTCCTGGCGGCGTCCACCATCCTCTGGATGATGTGATCCGTCTTCGCCACGGCTACCATCACCGACGCCGCCATGCAGCGCTGGCCGGCGCAGCCGGACATCGATGCCACCACATTGGTCGCCGTCATGTCCTGCTCGGCGTCGGGCATCACTATCAGGTGATTCTTGGCGCCGCCGAGGGCGAGACATCTCTTGAGCGTCGCGGTCGAGCGGCGGTAAACGATCTTGGCCGTCTTCGTCGATCCGACGAAGCTGACTGCGGCAATTCCCGGATGATCGCAGATCGCCTCCACGGCTTCTTTCCCGCCGTTCACGATCTGCAGAACTCCCTCGGGCAGACCGGCTTCCTTTAGCAGCTCCGCGATTCGTCCGGCGCTGAGCGGAACGAGCTCCGATGGCTTGAGGATCAAACAGTTGCCGAGCGCGATCGCGTTGGGGAGCGACCAGTTCGGCACCATGTTCGGGAAGTTGAACGGCGTGATCGCCGCGACGACACCGAGCGGATAGCGTTCGATCCGACACTCGACTCCCCTGCTTACCTCGAGAACCTCACCGGGTGCGATTTGGGGCAGCGAGCATGCAAACTCGCACAGCTCCGCGGATTTGAGAACTTCGGCGCGTGCTTCCGCGGCAACTTTGCCGTTTTCTTCCGTTATCAGAGCGGAGAGCTCGTCGATGTTCTTCTCGAGCAGCGCCTTGTAGCGGTAGAAAACCTGGACGCGCTCTTTGATGGGCGTCCCGGACCAGGCGGGAAACGCATTATGGGCGCTGGCGACCGCCGCGTCGACGTCTTCCTGGGTGGAAAGCGGGACGCGCGAGATCACGCTGCCATCGCTCGGATTGTGGACCTCGAGATAGGCCCGCTCGATCCCCACGAACGAGCCGCCGACATAGTTCCGGACTTCGGGATACTTCAAACGACCTCCCGGCGCCTGAAGCGCCGACGAGGAATCAGCCCGCCCATCGGGTCAACCCGTGAATTGGAGGGCACTTACGCCACTATGCGAAGATGTGTTTAGTGCCGAGCCGTCGCAAGCGGAAATGCTGTCCAGCTTGCTCCCCGCAACGGCACGAAGCATGATGATTCATTCTGGTCGCATTTGTGGAACTGCAAACCGGAACTGTCATGACCGACCCATCGGCTACTGTAGAGCAGCCGCACGAACTACATCCCCACGTCGATCACGGAATGTCGATTGGAAAAGCGGCGGTGATCACGTTGGTCTCCGTGATCTTGCTCATCGCATCGACATACTATGTAATAAAGGGTTCGCTCTCGGCGGGAATGACGCGCGTGCTCGCGGTCGTATCGTTGCTCTCGCTCGTCGCGTTGTCGTACGGATTGATCGAGCTCGCGCTTGCAGTCGTTGCAACGACGGCCGAGCGGCGCCGAAAAGCGCGTGAAGTCACCGAGCGCCGAAAAGGAGATCGCGCGCGCAAACCAACTCCGCACTAACAAAAAAGGCCCCGCGTTTCAGCGGGGCCTTTGATTTACGGAGATGCCTGGCTTACCAACGATAGTGCGCGAACGCCTTGTTGGCCTCGGCCATGCGATGCGTGTCTTCCTTTTTCTTGACCGCGTTGCCTTCGCCCTTGCTGGCGGCGATAACTTCGGCGGCGAGCTTCTCGGCCATCGACTTCTCGTTACGGCTCCGTGAGAAGGTGATCAGCCAGCGCATCGCGAGAGCGGTGCGGCGATCTGGTCGGACTTCGACTGGAACCTGATACGTCGCGCCACCGACGCGGCGGCTCTTCACTTCGACAGCGGGCTTGAGATTGGTCAGCGCCTGCTTGAAGATCGTCACGCCGGGCTGGCTGGTTTTGTTCTCGACGATGTCCATCGCGCCGTAGAAGATTCTCTCGGCCGTCGACTTCTTGCCCTCGTACATGATGGCGTTGATGAACTTCGAGACGGTCTGGCTATCGTAGCGCGCGTCAGGAAGGATAGGACGCTTGATCGACTTTTTGCGGCGACTCACTTCTTCTTACCTCCACCAGCGGCTGCCTTGGGTTTCTTCGTTCCGTACTTGGAGCGGCTCTTGTTGCGTCCGTTGACGCCTGAAGCGTCGAGCGAGCCGCGCACGATGTGATAGCGCACGCCCGGCAGGTCCTTCACGCGACCACCGCGAATGAGCACGATCGAGTGCTCCTGCAGGTTGTGACCCTCGCCCGGAATGTAGGCGGTCACCTCGAAACCGTTGGTCAGACGTACACGCGCCACCTTACGGAGCGCGGAGTTGGGCTTCTTGGGAGTGGTGGTGTAGACACGGGTGCAGACGCCGCGCTTCTGCGGATTCGACTTGAGCGCTGGCGCTTTTTCTTTCTTCTGAACGTCGCGGCGGCTTTGCCGGACGAGCTGATTGATTGTTGGCATTAATGCTGGTTGAACGTACGGTTCCCAAGGAGCAATAAAAAGTCCACCCAATCCTGGCGCGGACTAGCCTGTAAAGTTAGACGGGGACCGGATTTGTGTCAACTCGAGGCGGCTCGACCTGTCGCTCGGTACTTCGCTCGCCGCACCGGGCAAGCTACTCGCCGGACGCCTCCGGATTGGCCCTCGACGCGGTTTGATCCATGCATCACATTCAATGCAATTAGTCGCGACACGGCGCCGCGACGCGGGACGCGGGAGGGATCATGATAGTGCATCGCACTACTCTAGCCTTTTGTGTGTGTTTCACTGCGATCCTCGAGGCCTGCTCCCACTCGATCCCCGTCAAGGATTTCGAGGGACCAGTGGCGGCGCCACCGACACCCGTAGTCCTCGAGGTCGAGAACCACAACTGGGCCGATGTCATCCTCTACGTGGTTCACGACGGCATTCAAACCCGCTTCGCCCAGGTCGCCGCGGCGCACAATGTATCGATCGAAATCCCCGAGCGACTCCAGGGTCAGATG